>NZ_CP018793.1:1200000-1500000 GCF_002139875.1 Campylobacter vicugnae | reverse complement strand
TACAAATGGATGATACAGGTTCTACAAGGCTTGGTAAATATGTATTTAACCATGCATTCTTAATACCTGGTATTTTAGCTATTGCATTCTCTGTTGCATTTGGCTTTATCGCTTCTGCACTTATATAATGCATTTACCCCTAGGGTTTCCTAGGGGCTTTTATAATCAAATTTCTTTTTAATAAAATCTATAAATCAATCTTAACAAATTTAATATTTTATAATCATCATATTATTAATTAGTGGTAATTTTAAGTCATTTAGAATAAATTAGCTATCACAAATAAATTTGATTTATTTAAAATATAAAATAGCTAAGGTGTTAAACCCTAGCTAAAAAGAAAGATAAAAAGTATTATTTATAATAAATTAGATTTATTTTCCTTTAGGATATAAAGATGCGTGATATAGGCAAAATCCTACTAAAGCTACACCGCTTACAATATGTACAGCTTTAGCGGTTTTATTTTTCATAAATAGCGCAGTACTAGCAGTTAAAAGCAAGCTGCTGCTCATACCTATTTTGGCTATTTCTCTTTTAGTTTCTAGACTAATTTTTGATTTTTTAGACTCTTTTACTGCGTTCATTGTTTTTCCTATTTTTGATCTTTTTATATGCTCTTAGATTGGTTTGTACGCTTAAAATTAAACTACCAATCACTCCTATGGCTACTAAAACAGGCATTATTTATCCTTTTTGATACGAATTCGCCTAAGAGCATTAAGCAATAAAGCGATTGTTGTACCATTATGCGCTATTGCAGTTTGTATTGGCGAAAGCTTACCAAGACTTGCTAAGATAAGTATTAGTGAATTTACGCCTACTGTAACCTTAAAGCTATTATTGACTTTTGAAAGGCATGAGATAGCTAGCTCTCTAGCATCAGCAACTGCTTCTATATCATCTCTTAGTAGCACTATATCGGCACTAGCTTTGGCTATATCAGCACCTTTATGCATGCCTATGCCTATATCTGCTCTTACAAGTGCTGGAGCGTCATTTATCCCATCGCCTACAAATGCAACTTTTTGGCCATGTTTGGCAGCTTTTAGCATAATCTCATCTAAAATTTTGGCCTTATCAGTTGGCAATAGCTCTGCGTAATAGTTTTCAATGCCAAGCTCTTTAGCGATAGCTTGAGCTTTGCTTTTGCTATCTCCAGTAAGCATTATAAACTCTTTTACACCGCTTTTTTTAAGTCTTTTTAGTGCCTCTTTGGTATTTGGTCTAATAGTATCTTTAAGCAATATAACGCCTAAAAGCTTGCCATCAAATCCGATAAATAGTGGAGTATCTCCATTTTTTAAAATCTCATCTATCTTATGAGAATGCTCTTTAAAACTTATACACTCATCATCTTCTAAGAAGTGTCTTGAGCCAATTATTACGCTTTTTTTGCCTACTTCACTTTTTACTCCATGAGCTACTATAAATGTAACTTCATCATGATGAAAATGATCGAAGTTATCCTCTTTGGCTGCTTTTACTACTGCTTGTGCTACTGGATGAAAGTAGTGTTCTTCAATGCTTGCTGCTAAATTTAATACTTGATTAGCATCCCAGTCTTGATGAAATGAATGTACTTTTAACACTTCTAAATCACCATTTGTTAGCGTTCCAGTCTTATCAAAAACAAATATTTCACTTAGCTGAAGACTCTCTAAACTTTTAGCACCTTTTACGATAATTCCCTCTTTAGCAGCACTTGATATAGCTGATTTAAATGCTACTGGTGTAGTAAGCTTTAACGCACAAGAGTAGTCAGCCTGAAGCACGCTAGCTGCGCGCACTAGCTCGCCAGTCATAGCATAACTTAGTCCTGCTAGACTAAGAGTAATTGGCACTAAAGAGTCTGCCATTTTTGAAGCGGTTAGCTCTTGATTTGAGCGTTCATCTAGTGTGGATTGGATATAAGATTTTATGCGATTAGTAGCAGTGTGATCGCCTACAGCTTCAGCCCAGATTTTAATCTTACCTTCTTGAACTATTGTACCGCTTAGAACTCTATCGCCTCTACTTTTACTAGCTGGAGTAGCCTCTCCTGTCATTGAAATTTGATTTATTAAAGCCTCTCCATCTACTATATGACCATCTATATATATGGTATCTCCAGCACCTACTACTACGATATCGCCAATTTTTATATCATCGCTTGGAATTTGACGAAGTATTGGTTTGCCATTTTCTATGATCTCAATCCAGGCTAGACCGCCTTTTTGTTTGGCTAACTCTTTGATAAGATCATCGCTTTTATACATTGTAAGCTCTTCTATATACTCACCTAAAGTTAGCATAAAATTAGTTGAATTTGCCGCTTTATAATCTTTTAGATATAGCGAGATAGCAACAGCTGCAGCTTCAAGGCTACGAGATGTGATACCTTCGCTAAATGTCTCTTTTAATCCGCTTTTTAGCAATGGAAAAGAGGCTAAAAGGCTAAAACCAAGACTAAGTCCTGGGCTTCTAAGAAATGGAGCCACAGCCAAAGCACTAGCAGCACGCACTACTTCAGATGAGCTTGGGATTTCGCTTCTTAGAGCAATGTAGCTATCTTTTTTGCTCTTGCTTTGGCTTTTAATCTCATTAGATTTTAAAATATCTGAAATTTGATTTTGAATTTGATCTAATGAGCCTTCATAATTTATTACTATACTTTTAATTATCCCATTTATTCGTACATCTTTTACATTTGACAAAGAGTCAATAGCAACTCTAAGCAAGAGCGGATCTACACTACCTTCATAGCTAAATCTAGCTCTAGATTTGGTTTTGTGCAGAAGTTTTATAGGCATATCTTACTCGTTGGCTTCTGCTTTTGCATCTTCATAGCGCTCTTTTAACTCTTCTAGACCGCATTCAAAAAGTGTTGAAATTTTAGCAAACCCTTTAAATATTGCTCTTTGAGCGCTCTCATTTGTTAAAATATATGTAGCCGCAGCGCCGATTAATGCACCTTTTAAAAAGTCTCCACTACCATTAGAGCCAAAAACTCCATCTAAAAACCCATTTTGATTATTTTGAAAGTTTTGATTTGGTTGATTTTGGTTTATATTTTTTATATATGGATTATTGTTGATCATTATTTAACCTTTTTTGTTGATTTTGTAGAGTTTTACACGCTTTTGGTTTAAATGCATTTTGCATACCATATACAAATGCTGTACCAATTGCGATGTAAGCTCCTGTTTCTACGATTTTGCTAGTTGTGCTTTTATTAGGATTGCCAATAACATTTGCTGCAGCAATCGCACAAGCACCTACTGCAGCACCTTCAAATGTTGCTTTTAGTGTAGATTTGATAGCTTCATCTTGAGTTGTTTGGCCATCTTTTAATTTGGCATATTGATATGCTCCACTTACCATAAGTGCTAGTATAGCCCCACTTACTGCATGTCCGCTAACTGAGCGAGGTGAGCCTGTATTTATCATAGTTTATCTCCATCTGGCGATGTAATTGATTTAGCAGCTATATTGTCTGCTGTTTTTGCTTTTGGTTTGCGACTTGGCTTTTTATTTGAGCTTTTTTTTGCTGTTTCTTTTGTAGCGATAATTACAGATTTGCTAGCCTTTAGCCCATCTTGTAATTTTTTGTCTAAATTTAAATTTCCAAGTGTTTTTGCTATTTCATCTCTTTTGCTAAATGCAAATGCAATTCCAGCACCTAGTGCAATCCCAGCGATAAATGGTAGTGCCATATTTTACTCCTTATTTTTATTTAGTAGTTCATTTGCGATAATTACGCCAAAGGCGCCTACAATCGCACCTCCAACCAAGCTGTAATTTAATTTACCTAAAAATCCCTCTAATTCATCTTGACTTAGTGAGCCATCTTTTAATCTATTTACCATCACAGCTGTCTCATCTATTAATACCTTGCCTTGGTTTAATTGTTCTAAAAATTTGCTATTTGAATTTAAATTTAGAGCATTTTGCAAGGCTGGAATATGATTATTATAACTAGCTGCTTGAAGCCTATAAAATGTATCTATTATCTGTGGATCACTCTCATTAGCTACTAAAGTGTTATATAATTCTACATTTGCTTGTTCATTTTGTAATGCAGTAGTAGCAGCTTCTTCAAAGCTTTTAGGCGTTGTAAAGTTATATGGATTTGCCGGTATTTGAGCTTTAAGTTCATTTAGATGAAAAGATATAGCATTTATATGATTTGCCTCAGCTTCTAAAAGATTAGTAAATGGAGTTCCAAACTCACTAGCACTAAAGTAGAAGCTATAAGCCTTATACTCATCATCTAATGCTTTTAAAAGATTATCTACGCTCATTTTATGTCCTTTAGATTTTCATTTATTATCATAGCTATCTTATCTAGGTTACGCCCATTAATGGCGTCCTCCCATAGAGTAGGTTCAAGCATATTTTTATCATAATGTAAAGTTAAAGAGCCAATTAGTTTATTGAATTTAATCTCTTTGATTAAGGGAATTTGATTTAGTTTATCCATTAGCTCTTTGGCTTCTATCTTGCTTTGTTGTGCTACACTTTTAAGCTTTAAACTAGCTCGTAGTCTAATTCTTCCAGGTGTGTGATGAATAATGCTAAAATAATCACTCAAAAGCTCTAAATCACTAGGTTTTATATGTAGATTATTAAGCGAAATTTGATTATTTTGATCCATAATTTTACTCAATTTGTGCTAATTAATATAGTTGAAATTATATATAAACGATAATAAATCTTAACTTAAATTTTTAGATTTTGATATTGATTTTCATATGATTATATCAAAAATCTATATATTATTAATTTATCAAATTTGAAAAATAAGTGATTTTAAAGCCATTATTTTTAAAATCATTATCATATATATTTTGATAATATATAAATATTTATTGAATTTAATAGTAATTTGGCTATATTAAAAATATTAATTAAAATTAAATTTACATTTTGTTTATTTTTGTTTTTGTGTTATAATCTAAGCCTATTTCAAATAAGGAGAATGAATGAAGAAAAATATAGTATTTTTTGAGGCTCGTGGAGGAAGTGATAAAGGCGAAGATGGACACCGCAAAGATACAATGCCTATGGTAAATGCACTCAAAGCTAAAGGCTGGAGTGGAGAGGTTATATTTTTGACTGATGAGATTTTGCGTGATGCAAACGAGACTAAAAAGATATATGAATACACTTTATCAAAAGCGGATGGTTATGTATCTAGGGTAAATCCTGGAAATTTAAAAGAAGAGAAGCTATATTTTGACCTACTTCGTTCTTTATGCGATGCTGGATTAGTAGGAATGCCGCACCCTGATGCTATGATAGGGTATGGAGCTAAAGATGCGCTAACTAAACTAGCTAGTACAGATTTAGTACCTACTGATACATATGCCTATTATGATAAAGATGAAGCTGCTAGAATCGGTGTAGAGTTTAGTGATAAGCATAATTTTATCAAAAGTTTCCCAAAAACTTTAGCCAAAGGCGAGAGAGTTTTAAAGCAAAATAGAGGCTCAACAGGAGAAGGAATTTGGCGTGTAAGACTTGAAAATCCGGCTGATTATAATAAATTTGATACCTTGCCACTAGATACTAAGATTATCTGTACAGAGGCTAAAGATAATCACTCTGAAAATAGAGAACTTGGTGAGTTTATGGAGTTTTGCAAGAGTTATCTTGTAGGCGATAATGGAATGCTAGTAGATATGACATTTTTACCGCGTATAAAAGAGGGTGAAATAAGAATTCTAATGCTCTATAAAACTCCAGTATATGTGGTGCATAAAAAACCAGCCGAAGGTGGTGATGCTTTTTCTGCTACGCTATTTAGTGGAGCAAAATATCGCTATGATGAACCAAAAGAGTGGAGTGAGTTGATTGATTGGTTTTTAGGCGAGCTTCCAGGGATTAAATCAAAGCTAGGAGATTATGATTTACCACTTATTTGGACAGCTGATTTTATTCTTGATACTGATACAAATGGCAATGATAAATATGTCTTAGGCGAGATAAATTGCTCATGCGTAGGATTTACAAGTCCAGCTGAATTTATGGAAAAAGTTGCCATAATGGTAGCTGATAATATAATTGATATTGTTAGTGCTAAGCTAGGATAGATATTAAATTCCACTCAAAAAGAGTGGAATTTAAATTTATAATCAACCTTTAATCTCATCATAATTCAAATTTGGTATAATTCTTAAAATTTAAAAGAGGATTTTTAATGAAAATATTAAGCCTTGCAAGTAAGCTCTCATTGCAATCTCCGATGCTTGTAGATAAATTTAAAAGTGATGAAATTATGGTAATTAGTCCGCTTGATGATAGCATAAATGCGAAATTTATCAAGTGCGAGATCAGTGCTATGAGCTATGCTTTGGCTCTTATTGGGCTTGAGTTTGGTTTTGATGGTAAATTTTGGAATGAACTTGATGAGGGCGAGCTAAGCGGCGAGTCAAATATCGGCGAAGAGGAGTTGCCTCAAATTTGTGAATTTATCAAAAATTGCGATATTTGTATAATTAGTGATGAAATTTTTGCTAGTAATGAAGATAGTGTAAAGGCTATTTTATCACTTTTAAAAACTAAATTTGGCTTTAAAATAGTAAATTTAAATGGAGATGAGATAGAACTAAATGGCCAATTAACAGAGCTTGAGCCAATTCCAAACTACGATAATGCTGTGATTTTTACTCATCCCCATTGTGATGAGTTTAGGGCTGGAAGCTATTTTGGTATCGCTGCAAAATTAAAAAATGGCGATGAAATTACTATAAATTCAAGTCAAAAAGATATAAAAGCTACTTTAAAAATCGATTCAAATATTAAAGGAACTATAGGATTTTTAGGTTTTGAAGGGGCAAAATATGGTTTTGAGATTTTAAAATTTAGCCGATAATTTGGCTAAATTTTTATATATTCTACTACTTCACCTGCTTTTAATTTAGTTTTATTGCTTGGACAGCGCAATAAAACTGCTCCATCAGCTAGATTGCCTATGATGGCTGAACTACCTGATTTTTTAGATTCTGTTGAGATTTTTAATACCCCATTATCATTGCTTAAAGTAGCAGCGCTAAACTCTTCAAATGGTGATTTTTTGATATAGTCTTCTTTTAAAATAGCCTTTGATTGATGAGTTAAATTTAATTCAAAACTATGGTTTATAAACTCTCTAAAAAATAGCACACAAGTTACAATTGCAGAATAGGCAAAACCAGGCAAAGCAAAGATAAATTTATTATTAATTTTAGCTACTTTTATATGCCTTCCAGGCTTAATGCTAGCACCATCTATTATTATTTGAGATTCTCTAGCAATATCGCGCATAAAGTCAAAATCCCCTACGCTAACTCCACCAGTTGTAATGAGAAAATCAGCTTGATTAATAGCGTTTTGAACTGCGTTTTGTATGGATTTTTTATCATCTTTTATTATTGGCATAATGATTGGCTCACAGCCCATAAGTTTTAGTAAAGATGAGATTGATATGCTATTTGAGCTATATATTTGACTTTTATTCTCTTTAGTTTGGCCAATATCTAGCACCTCGCTACCAGTGCTTAATAGAGCAACTCTAGGAGCAACTAAGACATTTACATAACTATATCCTAGCTCAGATAAAAGTGCTAATTCGCAATATCCAAGCTTGGTTCTAGATTTTAATAAAAGCTCTTGAGCCTTATAGCTCTCACCTACATCTCTAATAGCAAAGCCTTTGGTAGCTTTTTTGATAATCTCTATATGCTCACCATCAAATTTGACATTTTCTATTGGCACTATAGTATCAGCCCCATCGCATACTAACGCACCAGTAAGAGTCTTAACACACTGACCATCATTTATGCTTATATTACTATCATCTCCAGCTGGAGTTATGTTTATTACTTTGATTTTGCTATTTTGATTATCAAATTTTATTGCATAGCCATCCATTGCTGAGGTTGGATAGGCTGGATATGGCACTTGTGCTATTATATTGTCGGCTAATACTCTATTGAGTGCATTAGTTAGCGCTACTCTCTCGCTTAGCTCCCATTTTGGGGTTATGCTTTTTAGGATTTTTAGATTTTCATCGTAACTTTTCATCTTTTACTCCTAAAATAGAGATAATTTCATCTTGGCTAATAATTGTAGAGTTGAATTTAATTACATTTTGACCATTTTGATTGTAGCGATCTACTATTCCATCTATATTTTCTAATTTTGATATATCGATATTTTGCAAACGCATTGTTTGGAATATTCTTGGGTCGTTTAACCATAGTAGTATTATTAGCCAAATAGCTGAAGCAACAGCTAAAACCATAGCCAAAATAGTAATACTATAACTATGGAGCAAATATCCGCCCATAGCTCCGCCAAGGAAACTTCCTAAATAGCCAAATGAGTTAAAAATCCCAAGAGCAGAACCTTTTTGACTAGCTTTAGCAAATTTACTAGCACAGCTTTGCATAATTGGTTCGTGGATATTAAATCCTATAAAAAATATAACCACAGATATGATAAAGCTAAGAGCTGAATTTGAAAATCCAAACCCAATAAATGAAGCAATAAACAGCGCTACTCCAATTAGTAGTAGCTTTTTGCTATGACCTTTAGCATCGCCTAAAAATCCAGCCATTCCCATAGCAATAAATCCAAAAACCATAGAGATAAGATATACAATCCATAAATTATCACTCTCATAGCCTAGTGATTTTACTAGTACAATTGGTATAGCTACAAAAGCACAGCTCATTAACATTTTTTGCATTAAATTTGTTAAATTCATTATAGCTAAATCTTTTTGGCTTAGGAGTTGCATTAATGGTATTTTAGGGTCGTGATGATGAATTTTAGGCTCTTTTGGTACTGCACTAAAGAGCAAAAATATACAAAAAATAGTTATAATAATAGATAGATAAAATAGACTAGAAAGGCCAAATTCACGGCTTAAAAGTGGGCTAAGAACCATAGAAAGCGCAAAAGCAATTCCAATCATACCGCCCATCATAGCCATAGCTTTAGAGCGTTTATCTTCGCTTACTAAGTCGCTTATCATAGCAGTAGCCACAGCACCCACAGCGCCACATCCTTGAAGCAATCTACCAAGTAGCATAATGTAGATATCACTAGCTATGGCACATATAAATGAACCAATTATAAAGATAATCAAACCCACGCACATCATAAATTTGCGTCCAAATCTATCGCTTAAACTTCCAAAAGGTACTTGAAAAATCATCTGCGTAATTGCGTATGCACCAATAGTAAGCCCAGCTAAAAACTCATTAGCACCATCAAGCTCAAGCGCATAAAGACTAAGAACTGGCAAAATAATAAAAAGCCCAAAAAACCTAGAAGCTGCGATAAATCCAAGTGGCAAAACTGATCTTATCATACAAAAAATCCTTAAATTTAAAAAAGAGTAATTTTATCATAATTAAGATTAAACTCTTTTAAATTTAAATTTTCAAACTTTACATCAAATTTACATTTATTACATTTTGACTTTACAACTATTTTTTATAATTTTACAACTTAAATCAAAGGAGTTAAAATGTTTAAAAAATATCTTGTTGCACTTTTTGTGCTATGTGGGCTTAGTAGCTCTTTAATGGCTGAGAATATCTATCCAATATCTCGTGAAATGGGTTCTGGGACAAGGGGAGCATTTGTTGATATATTCGATGTAAAAAAGCAAATCGGCAATAAAAAAATAGATGCTACATCTAAAAAAGCTGAAGTTACTAACTCAACTGGAGTTATGATAACTACGGTTGCAAACTCAAAAAATGCAATTGGCTATATCTCGCTTGGCTCTTTAAATGATACAGTAAAAGCTGTAAAAATAGATGGAGTTACTCCAAGCGTAGAAAATGTTAATAATAAATCTTACACAGTTTTTCGTCCATTTAATCTAGCTGTAAGTAGCAATAATGAATTAGTAAATGATTTTTTAGCTTATATAGGCTCAAATTTATCTAAAAATATAATTCAAAAAGCTGGATATATCGCTATTTATGATAATGAATTTAGCTCAGCAAAACCTAGTGGCAAGATTGTAGTAGCTGGGTCTAGCTCTATTACTCCATTAATGGAAAAGCTAAAAGAGGGCTATAAATTAGTAAATCCAAACGCAACTATAGAGATACAACAAAGCGATTCTACAACAGGCATTAACTCAGCTATAGAAAAAATCGCTGATATTGCTATGGTATCTAGGGAATTTAAAGATAATGAGCTAAAAAGTGGATTAAAAACTCAAATTCTAGCACTTGATGGTCTAGCTGTAATAGTAAATAAAGAAAATTCAATTAACTCGCTAAGCAAAGAGAGTGTAAAAAAGATCTTCACAGGAGAGATTACAGATTGGAATAGAGTAAAATAGTATGTTAAAAGAGAGAGTATTTCAAGGGCTTTTTGCCCTTAGTGCTGGATTTTCTATATTTGCTGTTGGTGTTATAGCTATATTTTTATTTTTTAACGCTTTTGCAACTATATCACAAATAGGCTTTTTGGAGTTTATTTTTGGTATGGATTGGTATCCTGATGAGGAGATTTTTGGTATATTTCCTATGATTGTTGGGAGTATCTATGTTACAGCTTTAGCTATAGCATTAGGTGTTCCTATTGGGGTATTAAGTGCTGTGTATCTAGCATATTTTTGTCCTAAGAGATTAAAGGGTATTATCATACCAGCTGTAGAGCTTTTAGGAGCGATTCCATCTGTTGTTTATGGATTTTTTGGGCTTGTAATAATTGTACCTTTAGTATCTAATATTTTTAGCGGTGTTTCTGGAAAGAGTGTTTTAGCAGCTTCTTTAATCTTAGCTATTATGGTTTTACCTACAATTATCTTGGTATCAAAAGCAGCTATTGAGGCTCTACCTAAGAGCTATTATGAAGGTGCTTTAGCACTTGGGGCAACTCCTGAGAGAGCTGTATTTTTTGCTGTTGTACCAGCTGCTAAGAGCGGAATTTTAGCCTCTGTAATTTTAGGAGTTGGAAGAGCTATTGGCGAGGCTATGGCTGTTATTATGATAGCTGGTAATCAAGTCCAAATCCCACACTCTTTAAGCGATGGAGTAAGAACTTTGACTACAAATATAGTTCTTGAGATGGGTTATGCTGCAAATTTACATAAAGATGTATTGATAGCTAATGCAGTTGTGCTTTTTGTCTTTATTTTAATTATAAATATTAGCTTTAATGCTTTAAAAGGAGGTAAAAAGTGAGTAGAGATTATCTATCTATATTTTTATCATTTTTACTTAAATTTTCTATTTTTAGCGTGCTTTTTATATTTTTAGGTATTACGCTTTTTATCTTTATTAAAGGGATTATGCATATTAATTTAGGTCTATTTGAGTGGGAGTATAATAGTACCAATGTATCTTTAATGCCAGCACTTATAAATACCATAAATATGGTTGTTTGTTCTTTAATTATTGCTATGCCGCTTGGGATTTTTGGTGCAATTTATCTAAATGAATATAGTAAAACAGATAGTAAAATTTTAAGTCTCATACGCATAACTTCTGATACATTAGTTGGAATTCCAAGTATTGTATATGGATTATTTGGCTATCTTGCCTTTGTTATATATTTTGGGTTTAAAACTAGCTTTATAGCTGGAGTTTTAACTCTTAGTATTATGATTTTACCACTTATTTTACGAAGTAGCGAAGAGGCTTTAAAATCTGTCCCAATTGGTTATAAAGAGGCTGCCTTAGCTCTTGGTGCTAGCAAGCTTCGCACTATATTTACTATTATTTTACCTAGTGCTACAGCTGGAATTTTAGCTGGTGTTATCTTGAGTATTGGTAGAATTGTAGGGGAGAGTGCAGCCTTGCTTTATACCTCAGGTAGCGTAGCTCAGATTGCTGGAGCGATGGATTCAGGAAGAACGCTAAGCGTGCATATGTATGCAATATCTAGCGAAGGACTTCATATAAATGAAGCTTACAGCACGGCAATGGTGTTAATTGTTATTGTATTTTTTATGAATTTTATCTCAAATTTTATAGCTAAAAAGATTTTAAAGGATAGTTAATGAAGAGGTGTTTTGATATTAATAAATTAAATTTACATTATGGCTCATTTCATGCATTAAAAGATATAGATATGCAAATTACCAAAGGCGAAGTTACGGCATTTATAGGCCCAAGTGGTTGTGGTAAATCTACATTTATTAAAACCCTTAATCGTATGAACGATTTAATAGAAGGTTGTAAGATTAGTGGCGAGATTTTATTTCACGATAGAGACATTTATAGTAAGAATTATGATATAAATTTGCTTAGAAAGCGAGTAGGTATGGTGTTTCAAAAGCCAAATCCATTTGCTATGAGCATATATGATAATATAACTTTTGGTCCTAAAACTCATGGAATAAAAGATAAAGATACTTTAGATAATATAGTAGAAAATAGTCTAAAAGATGCAGCCTTGTGGGATGATTTAAAAGATAGACTACATAGCTCAGCCATAGGGCTTAGTGGCGGACAGCAACAAAGACTATGCATAGCAAGAACTCTAGCAGTAGATCCAGAGGTTATATTAATGGATGAGCCTACAAGCGCACTTGATCCTATCTCTACATCTAAGATTGAGGAGTTAATCTTAAAGCTTAAAAAAGATTATACAATCATAATTGTAACTCACAATATGCAACAAGCCCATAGAATTTCAGACAAGACGGCGTTTTTTTGGATGGGTGAAGTAATTGAGCATGATGATACTAAAAAAATATTTAACAAGCCAAAAAATAAAAAAACACAAGATTATGTTTTAGGAAAATTTGGGTAAGCTTGTTATAATTGGCAAATTTAAAGGAATTTAAGTGGTATATGTATTAGAAGATGAAAAGGCGATTTTAGATCTAATTTGTTATGCTTTAAAATCTCAAAATATCCCAGTTAAAGGCTTTAGCCTAGCTAGTGATTTTTATAAAGCATTAAAAGATGAAACCCCGCAAATTCTAGTCTTAGATGTAATGCTACCAGATGCTGATGGGTTTGAAATTTTAAAAAATATAAAAAGCAATATTCGATATAAAGATATATGTGTTTTAATGCTTACAGCACTTGATAGCGAGATTAATAAGGTAAAAGGTCTAGATTTAGGCGCAGATGATTATATCGCAAAACCTTTTGGAGTTATGGAATTTTTGGCTCGTATTAGGGTTATTTTTAGGCGTAAAGCCATAAAAGAGCAAAATAGCGATATAATATTTGATGGATTAGAGTTTTCATATAAAAATCATATTGTAAAGATTGATGGAGTGGTTTTAGAATTAACTTTAAAAGAGTTTGAACTACTTGGATTTTTATTGCAAAATCCTAATCAAGTCTTTAGCCGT
Organism: Campylobacter vicugnae; assembly: GCF_002139875.1. Classification (NCBI taxonomy): domain Bacteria; kingdom Pseudomonadati; phylum Campylobacterota; class Epsilonproteobacteria; order Campylobacterales; family Campylobacteraceae; genus Campylobacter; species Campylobacter vicugnae. Next base: position 1,486,697 of record NZ_CP018793.1, on the reverse strand, counting down.
GATATGCTTTTGGAGATGATTTGGGGATATGGCTATGATAAAGAGAGTAGAACAGTTGATATGCATATCAAAACTTTAAGAAAAAAGCTTGGTAATAAATCTGATATAATTAGAACGATTCATGGAGTTGGCTATAAGCTAATAAAAGATTAATATGCAAAAAAGAGTATTTTATTTTATTATTTTTTCTATGCTAGGCTTAGCGTTATTTGTAAATTTATTCTTGATATTTTCCATAGAATCTGTGCTTAAAAATGATCTTTTTAATAGGCTAAAAAATTATGCAAACAAGATTAAAGATGAGGTCGTAGTATCGATACAAAATGACTCTTTTGCAAATTTAAAAGAGACGCATAGTGGCTATCGTATTAGCATAATTGATAAAAATGGAGTTGTGATTTATGATAATTTTAGCTCAAATTTAACCAATCATAGCGATCGCTTCGAGATAAAAAACGCAATGAAATATGGCGAGTCTAAAAGCATTCGTTACTCAGATACGCTCTTAAAACGCCAGTTATATTACGCAGTAAAAATTTCTACTGATAAAAGTGATTTTATCCTAAGAATTGCTAAAGAACAAGAGTATTTATATGCTATTTTTATAAGTTTTATGCCTTATATTATTGGTGAGATTATCGCTGTTTTGATATTTTCATTTTTGCTAGCTAAATATCTTACATATATAATTTTACGCCCAATTTATGATATAGATTTAAAAAATTTAGATGAGAATTTGCCATATCCAGAGCTTAAAATTTTAATAGAAACCCTTAAAAAACAAAATAAAATTATCAAAAGCCAATTTAAACGCTTAAAACAAAATAGACAAGAGTTGCAATCTCTTACTAAAGGAATGAAAGATGGCCTTATAATCATAAATAGATCTGGCGAAATTTTAAGCATAAATCCAAGTGCTCAAAAATACTTTTCAAATTTGGCTAAAAATACAAATATATCTGAAATTTCAAATGATCTATTTTTAAAGCTTTTACTAAATAATTTAAGAGATTTTAAAGATGGCAAAATAAAAGATGAGATAAGAGAGCAGATTGTATTTATGCAAGATATGCTTGTAGAGTGCGAGATAGTTTTTTCTCCTATTTTTTCATCAAAAGGCAAATTCAAAGGGCTAATTATCGTTATTTGCGATATCACAGAGTTTAAGCGAAACCAAAATTTAAGCAAAGAATTCAGCGCTAATGTAACTCACGAACTTAAAACCCCGCTAACTTCTATAATGGGAAATGCCGAGATGATTAGAAATAATCTTGTAAAAAGCGATGATATCCCGCATTTTATAGATACAATTTATAATGAATCTAAAAGATTATTACACCTAATAGAAGATATTTTGAAATTATCATTTTTAGATGAATCCCATACCAAAAATATTCCATTTGCCAAAGTAGAGCTCAAAAATTTACTCTTAAAAGTCTATTCTAACTTAAAAAGCGTAGCCAAAAAATATGATATTGAGTTTAAATTTGAGCTTGAAGAGGCCTATATTTACGGGTCAAAAGAGCTATTAGAACACGCTATTTTCAATCTATGTGATAACGCTATTAAATACAATCACCCAGGCGGATATGTCAAAATTAAGATAAAAAATTTAAAAGATTGTGTAGAACTTAGTATCAAAGATAGTGGCATAGGAATTGACAAAAGCTCACAAGAGCGGATATTTGAGAGATTTTATTGTGCGGATAAAAGTTATAGCAAAAAAGTAGGTGGCACAGGACTAGGACTATCAATAGTTAAATCAGTTTTAAATATGCATCACGCCAAGGTAAAACTAAAAAGCCAAAAAGATATGGGAAGTGAGTTTATAATCATATTTCAAAAACCCTAGTTAAAAAAGCACTAAGTAAATTTAAATAAATTTCAAATTAATATCCAATATCGGTGTATTAGCTTTTTTTAAGATACAATTACCCCATTTGTATAATCAAAATCACAAGGAAAATTATGGACGAAAATAAGAAAAAAAGCTCTTAAGTATAGAATACGCCAAAGAAGAGCTTAGCATAAGTGCTACAAATAGTAACACAGATACCAGCTCTACTGATACCCAAACTACCCAATTCACCCAACCAGTTAGCCAAAGTAGCTTTGATGGAATTGAGATAAATTACTCTAGGACATATTTAAAGCTTGATATATATGTTTAAGCCCCTTTTTAAGGAGTTTTATATAAATTTATAATTTCATAAAATCCAAGATAATCACAGATAAAATTCAAAAATTCAGCCATAATTATACAAATATTAAGGAGAAAATGTGTCTAAATTTGAAAGAGTTTTAAGAGTTATAATCGGTATTTTGGTGATAGTTGGAGTATGGTATTTCTATGCTAGTTGGTGGGCTTTGATAGGTTTGGTGCCTTTGATAACAGGATTAATAGGCTTTTGTCCTTTATATAGAGTATTAGGCAAACAGAGTTGCCCATTTAAGAAAAAGTGATATAAATTTGGCTAAGCTTCTAGGCTTAGTCCATTTTGATTTAAAAAATACACCTTATCTACTACTTTATTTATAAATTCCTTATCGTGTGAGACGATGATTTGAGCGATATCTAAGCTACTAAGGATATTCGCTACTTTGATTTGCATATCATAATCAAGCGCAGTTGTAGGCTCGTCAAGTAATAAAATTTTAGGCTCGGTTATCAAAACCCCAGCTAATGCCACAAGCTTTTTTTCACCACCAGAGAGATAAAAAACTATCTCATCTCTTAAATGCAAAATCCCCAATTCACCCAACATAAACTCAGCTCTTTTTCTTGCTTCATCCTTGCTTACACCCCTTGCCAAAAGACTAAAAGCCACATCCTCAATAACATTTGGAGCGATAAATTGATCATCACTATTTTGAAACAAAAAGCCTATTAAATTTCTATATTTTTCAAACTCATTTAGCTTTCTCATAGGCTCGTGAAATATCTCCACACTACCATCACAAGGCTTATTAAGACCGCCGATTATCTCAAGTAGGGTTGATTTACCAGAGCCATTTTGGCCTATGATGGCGATCTTTTCTTTGTGTGAGAGATTTAAATTCAAATTCTCAAACAAAACCCTATTTGCTATTTTAGCTTTTATATTTTTTAGCGTTACAGAACAGCTCAAACCAATACTCCTTGCCTTAAAATCAGTGAGACGAAAACCAAAATTATAAGCAAAATATCACAAAATCCAAATTTAATGCTATTTTGAAATTTATAAAATTTCCCATCAAATCCTCTAACTAGCATTGTTTTTTCTAGCATTTGGGATTTTTTAAAAGCACTTAAAAATAGCATTGCTACCAAATTCGCATATGTTTGATATACAAAAATCGAAGTTTTGTGATTAAAATTTCTAGCTTTTAAAGTGCGTTTAAATTTGTAAAAATCCATCTTGCCTATCTCTATAAACCTAACGCAAAAATAGAATAAATAGCTTGTTTTATTACCCATTCCAAGTCCTGAAATGCCTAGTGCTATGCTATATGAGTTAAGCTTATGAAATGATAAAAGTCCAAATAAAATAATCAAATTTGACCTAGCAAATATAAGCAACGCTAAATTTAAATTATCCGCTAAAAGCACACTTATAACGACCAAAATAATGAAAAAATTCAAAAAAACAAGCCGTTTTAAAATCTCAAAAATATATCTAAATTTAATTAAACCCAAAAATATAAGTGGCAAAAAGTGAGTCAAATATATCTCCCCACTAAGAGCCACAAAAAAGCTAAAAACCGTAAAACAAGCTATAGAGATAGATGGATTTATCATTTTCTTTTAATCAGATATAATATCCCAAAAATCAAAATAATAGCTATCAAACTATAGATAATCTTAGAAATTTGATTATCATCTTCTATAGTGATTTTGGTATCAGTAGAAAATGAAATTCTCTTCTCATGAGCCAAAGAGCCATCAACCAAGATATCAAATTCATTTGCCATTAGTTTAAGCCTAGCAACGCCATTTTCATCAGTTTTGGCATTTTGTATGATTTTATCATCTTTGATGATATCGACATTACAATTCCTACAAGGCGAATTCCCATAAAAATAACTCTTAATCACCACAAAATCGCCATCTTGACTAGCAAAAACCTTCAAAGAGTGAGCTTGCAGACTCACACCGCAAAGCAGTATCAAAATTAGCCTTATCAATTTAAAAGCTCCTTATTAACTCTATTAATAAAACTTATAGCAAATAGGCTTATTATCCCCTCAATTATCATTAATGGGAAATTCGCAGCCAAAGCAAGCCCAGATATAGCTAAAAATTCCTTGCCATTTAAGACCAAAACTCCGCTTAAAATAAGCGATGAGCATAAAAGCGGGATGAAACCGACTAAAAACCAGCATATATATTGATAGATTTTTTGGTATTTTCGCTCTTTAAAAGATATTTTGACAAAATACCTAGCAAATATCGTAGGCACCGCTATCATAAGCAAATTTACCCCCAAAACGCTAATCCCCCCATAGCCAAAAAAGAGAGCTTGAAGTAAAAGTCCCACGCATATAGCCAAGATCGCATTTACGCCCAAGAACGCACCCACCAAGCCACCTAATATCAGATGTATCGAAGTGGGCCCAAGCGGGATATGTATAAAAGATGCTATAAAAAATATAGCACTCATACAGGCGATTTTAGGGATATCTTTGAAATTTAATCTATACAAAAGATAAGCTACCCAAACCCCAGCGACAACCGCCGCCGGGATGATAATTTCAGGCTTTAAAACACCTTCGCTAATATGCATTATTCATAATCCTTAGTCTCTACCCAGATGACTGCGCCAATCTCTACAGGATACTCTTTGCCATCTTTTTTGATTGTTTCATCATCTTCGCTCAAAGCAGAAAATCCCCACCAACCAGCAAGTGGCATAGCAAAGCTAAACTCACCAAGCTCATTAGTTTTAACTTCTTGAGTTATATAGTCCTCACCAGGAGCTTTAAGAGATTTGGAATTTAAATATTCTATTTCTACAATTGCATTTTTAGCCGGTTTACCTTTGTATAAGACCTTGCCTGAAAAGATATTTCCCTTATAAAGTCCATAAGGTCTAGTAAGTGGTATAATCTCAGTTTTTAATCCTATTGGCTCATCCCATCCTTCGCCGTATCCATAGGCATTTACTATAGTTTTGGTAATGTGCCTTATAAAGATATCTTCAGCAGGCTCAAAATATGGTTTTGGATCCATATAAAATTGATAAATTCCAGGCTCTTTTATATTGTATCGTGCTTCGTAATAGCTCATTTTGCCATCTTTTTTTTCGCTCAAATTTGAGATTATCTCTTTTTTACCACCAACAAAAACTCCAGCTTCAACAGGCTTATCTAAATTCATCATCACGCCCTCAAATGGATGAGTGAATTTATATGTAATTTTTTCTTTGGCCTGACTAGGGTTATCTATAGTAGAATTTGATGGAATTACCACGCCAAAATGTCCCCAAGCTACGCACGCAAGCGATCCTATCACAAATAGTGATTTTAAATTCATTATTTCTCCTTTAAATTTAAATATTTTAATTGCTAACTATCTTAGCTAACATATCTATTGTTTGATTAAATTTCACCCCTTCATCTGGACTTTGTTTCATAAACTCATCCATTGCAGATTTTTTATTTATAGCGTAATCAAGCTCTTTATCTACGCCTTTTTGATATGCACCTATACGGATTAAAACCTCATTTTCTTTAAGCATAGAAAAGAGTCTTTTAAATTTACTTGCATTTTGCCTATGCTCTTTGGTAGTTACATCGTTCATTACACGGCTAGCTGAATTAAGAATATTAATCGGTGGATATATACCAAAATCTGTTAGCTCTCTACTTAGCACTATATGACCATCTAAAATTGATCTGCTTTGATCGGCGATAGGATCGCTCATATCATCGCCTTCTACTAAAACTGTAAAAAACGCCGTAATAGAGCCTTTGCCTTCTTCTTTTCCAGCTCTTTCCATTAGTTGCGGAAGCAAAGTAAGCGCGCTTGGTGGATAGCCTTTAGATGTTGGCGGTTCGCCTAAGGCTAGGCCGATTTCACGCTGAGCCATAGCAAATCTAGTTACGCTATCCATCATAAATAGCACATCTTGACCTTTGTCTTTAAAATACTCTGCTACACTCATAGCACAAAAGGCGCCATATTTTCTCATCAGTGAGCTATCATCGCTAGTAGCTACTACTATTACTGTATTGCTTAAGTCTCCGCCTAGGTTTTTTTGGATAAACTCAGGCACCTCACGACCACGCTCTCCAATTAATGCTATTACTTTGATTGGTGCGGCTGCATTTTTTACTATCATACCCATTAGGGTTGATTTACCTACGCCAGATCCTGCAAAAATTCCAAGCTTTTGCCCTTTTCCACAAGTAAGTAATCCATCAATGCTTTTAACTCCTACGCTAAAACACTCATTTATAAGCCCACGCTTCATTGCTGGAATTGGAGCTCGCATTATAGGAGCTAAATCTGTGCAATCTATAGGGCCTTTATCATCTTTAGGATTCATAAAAGGATCTACTACACGACCTAATAAAGCCTCTCCTACTGGAATACTCATTCCTTGATCGCTTGCATAGACTCTATCGCCAACTTTAAAGCCCTCTACAAAGCCAAAAGGACTTACGCTAGCTCCATTTTGATTTAGTCCAGTTATCATACCTAATTCAGTTTTATCACTATCAATGCTGGCAATTTTTACAATATCTCCAATACTTGGACGCAGTCCCGAGATCTCAATATTATTAGCATTAATACGAGTGATAACGCCAAATACACTAAAGAGATTTGGCTTTTTAGCAAGGCGATTTTGAATATTTTTTAGACTCAAAATTTAACCGATTTTGGTGAATTTATAAGATCAAAAAACTCTTTGCGAGTCTCTGGATTTTTGATAAATGAGCCACGAAGTGCTGATGTTGTAGTGACTGAATTGATTTTTTCAACGCCTCGCATTTCCATGCACATATGCCTTGCTTCAACTACTACGCCTACGCCTTTTGGATTGATCGCTTCTTGTAATGCTTGAGCTATTTGCTCTGTCATTTGCTCTTGAATTTGAAGTCTTCTAGCATAGATATTTACCATTCTTGGAATTTTGCTTAGCCCGACTACTTTTCCATCTGGAATATAAGCTACATGAGCACGACCAATTATAGGGAGTAAATGATGTTCGCAAATACTGTAAAATTCAATATCTTTAATTAAAACCATCTCATTATTGCTACTTTGAAACATAGCATCGCCAAGTATCTCTAGAGGGCTTTGTTTGTATCCTTGAGTGATGAATTCATAGGCTTTTGCGACTCTTTTTGGGGTATTTAGCAAACCCTCTCTATTTGGATCTTCTCCTATGATTTCAAGCATCTTTTTTACACAGTTTTCAAATTCAGCCATTTTGCTTTGATCAAACATAATTCACCTTAAAAATTTTTGTGTGATTTTACAATAATTTGACTTGAGAGCAAATTAATTTAGCAATTTATACTTAAATAAAGCAAAATTTTGATATATTACACGCTAAATTTTGTCAAAAGGAAAATAATGGAAGTTAATGCTAAACTTACAAATTCAGTAAATGCTACTGCGACAACAACTCTAAAAGCAGATGAAATAAAACAAAAAGTAGAAAAACTAGCACAAAAAGCAGCTAAAAATGTAAAAATTGATGGATTTCGCCCTGGTAAAGTGCCAGTAGCTGAAGTTATCAAAAGATATGGCAAAGATTTACAAAACGATGCTCGTGGCGAGCTTTATAGAGAATTTATTAGCGAGTCTGTAAAATCAGTTGAGAAAACTAACTCTGATATAATATCTGAACCAAGAGTTCTTAAATTTGATGAAAAAGATGGCAATATCGATGTTGAAGTTGAGATCTCATTCCGCCCAAGTGTAGATGTATCTGGTTATGAATCAATTATTCCAAGCTTTGAAGAGCCAAAAGCAACAAAAGAAGAAATAGATGCAAAAATAAATGAATTTTTAAGTATGATGGCTCCACTTAAAAAAGTAGAAAAAGATAGCCTAGAAAAAGGCGACTTTGCTAAATTTGACTTTGAAGGCTTTGTAGATGGTGAGGCTTTTGAAGGTGGTAAGGCTGAGGGCTATCTACTTGAGATTGGTAGCGGTCAATTTATCCCAGGATTTGAAGATGGTATGATCGGCCTAAAAGTTGGAGAAGAAAGAGATGTAAATGTAACTTTCCCAGCTGAGTATGGTGCAGCTCATCTTGCTGGTAAAGCAGCAGTATTTAAGGTAAAATTACATGAAATTCAAGGTAAAGAGATTGGTAAATTAGATGAAGAGACTCTAAAAAAAGTCCTACCAAATGAAGAAAATCCAACTGCTAAAATGCTAGAAGATCGTATAAATGATCAAATTAAAGCTGAAAAAATGGCAAAATTAGTTGCTGAAGAGTTAAAACCTAAATTTGCTGAGGCTGCTGTAGAGAAATTTAACTTTGATCTACCAAATAACATAGTAGAACAAGAGATCGATATGCAGTTTAGAAATAATTGGATGAGCTTTAGCGATGAAGAACGCAAAAAATTCCAAGAAGACCCAAAAGCATTAGAAGAACAAAGAGCAAAATATAAAGATGATGCTCTAAAAAGCGTTAAGCTTACATTTATTATCGATGAACTTGCAAAAGTGCGCAATATCACTGTAGCAGATAATGAAATTTTACAAACAATCTATTTTGAAGCTTATAGATATGGTGCTGATCCAAAAGAGCATTTAGAAAACTATAAAAAACAAGGTATGATTCCAGCTGTTAAGATGGCTTTAATAGAAGAAAAACTATTCTCAGATCTATTTGGCAAAAAAGATGAGAGTAAATAATGATACCTTATGTAATAGAAAATGATGGTAAAGGCGAGAGAAGTTACGATATTTACTCTCGCTTGCTAAAAGACCGCATAGTTATGCTAACTGATGAGATTGAAGATCGTATGGCTAGTGCGATCGTAGCTCAATTACTTTTTTTAGAAGCACAAGACCCTGATAAAGATATATATCTATATATAAATAGCCCAGGAGGAGTAGTAACTAGCGGTATGAGTATCTATGATACTATGAATTATATTAAACCAGATGTTTGTACTATTTGCATTGGTCAAGCTGCTAGTATGGGCTCATTTTTGCTAAGTAGCGGGGCAAAAGGCAAAAGATATATTTTGCCAAATGCTAGGGTTATGATTCATCAGCCTTTAGGCGGAGCGCAAGGTCAGGCCACAGATATGGAGATTAGAACTAAAGAAATTTTAAGAATAAAAGAGAATTTAAATAGTATTTTGGCTAAAAATACTGGCCAAAAACTAGCAAAAGTTGTAAAAGATACAGACAGGGATTACTTTATGAGTGCCCAAGAAGCCGTGGAGTATGGTATCGTTGATACGATTTTGACAAAGAGTTTTAAATAAAATTAAGGTGTTGAGATGGTTACATTAGATAAAGATAAGGAAACAAAACCAGCTATAAAACAGCCAACTTCATCTCCTGCTGCTACGCCTACTAAACCAGTGTCTCGCCCAGATACAAGTAGTGCTGATAGTGAAAATGTCGATCTAAATAAATTTTCGTCAGCTGTTTTAAAACAGCTATTAGCAGAAAATATCCAGCCAACACCTAATAATTTTGATATATATTTTAGAAAACTTTTAGAGAGTAAGCCTGCAAATTTTCAAAAAAAGGTTCTAGAATTACTAGATTTTAGCAAAGAAGATAAGCTAGACCGACAAGCTTTAATAGAAAAAGATATAAAGACTGGCTTTGCTCAAATTCGCTCTATGATGCAGATAATATCACTAATATATAAAAATCTTGGCATTATGAAAGGCATAGCCAAAAAACGTCTAAATGAGATGAATGCTAGTGCTAATCCGCTTGAAGTTCAAGGGAATATAAAGGCATTTGGCGGAGAGCTAGAAAAGTTAAATATCTTAATGGAACGCCATATAAACGCTATTAAAGCAAGCTATGAAGAGGTTGATAAGATCTTTAAAAATGTAGAGGATAACTCTATTTATGACTCTAAATTTGAGGTTTATAACAAAAAATATTTATTAAAAATCCTATATGATGAGTTTGAAGATGTTAAGCGTTATAAATATAATGTAAGCATTATGCTAATTCATGTTAAAGATAGCGTTTTAAATTCAATCCCAAGCCTAAAAGATAAAAATGGTATATTAAGAAATATAGCAAAAATATTATTAAAAACTTCTCGCAGAAGTGATATCGTAGCTCACTATGGAGATGGTTGCTTTGCTATGGTGATGAAGCATACTGATTTAGAAAGTGCTAAAAAGGCTTCTCAAAGGGTAGCAGAGCTGCTTTATCAAACTACATTTTTTATGGGTGAAGATGAGCTAGATATGAATATGGAGATTTCAGTGGGTGCGATTAATCCAGATAGCAGTATAGAAGAGATTCTCTCAGCTCTTCTTGATGCGTTGCCAAATAGTGGAAAAGGCGTTAAGCTCTTTGAGAGTGTAGAGGTGTGATATGGTTTTAGAAGTTTTAGAATATCCTAATAAGAAGCTTTTTGAGCGTAGTGTCGAAGTGGATAAATTTGATACTGAACTAGGTGAGTTTTTAGATGATATGTATGATACTATGATTTTTAAAGGAGGAATAGGTCTAGCAGCTATACAAGTAGGCAGACCAATTCGTGCTTTAATTATCAATCTAGTAGATGAAAACGATACCCAAAACAAAGATGATTTATTAGAAATCATCAATCCTAAATTTATCAAAAAATATGGCGAACAACTCTATCAAGAGGGCTGTTTGAGCGTACCAGGATACTATGAGGATGTAAAGCGAGCTGCTAATGTGGTGGTAGAGTATCAAGATAGAACCGGCAAGGTTTGTACGCTTGAGGCTGATGGCTTGCTAGCTGTTGCTTTACAGCATGAAAACGACCATTTAGATGGCCATCTATTTATAGAGAGAATCGGCTTTAATAAGCGTAAAAAATTTGATAAAGAGTATAAGAAAAAGCCAAAACGCCAATCGCTATGAAATCCCTAAAATGTGCATGTTTAAATAATAAACTTCATCTAATAAATATAGAATCTACTCTTCTTAGGGCTTTGCCTGGATTTGAGATAGTTGGTCTTGCTAGTGTAACTATTAAAGAAGCAGCAACTCGTGTTAAATCTGCTCTTGCAGCTCTTAGAGACTTTACTCTACCAGCGATGAAAATAGTCATAAATCTTAGTCCAAGCGATGTTAAAAAAGATGGATCGCACTTTGATTTAGCTATTGCGCTTTTGGTTTTACTACAAAAAGAGCATTTTGATAGTGATTATTTTGTATTTGGAGAGCTTGGGCTTGATGGCAAGCTTAGAAGTTCGGCCGAATTATTTTCTGTTTTACTATTTTTAAGCACTCATGTTAAATATGCCAAAATTTTACTACCAAAAGATATCGCCTTAAAAGCTGCTATGATTCCAAATTTTGAAGTTTATGCCGTTGATAATCTAGCTCAAGCCAGGGATTTTTTCTTAAATGATGAGTTTAGGGATAGTTGCAAGGTTGATGCAGTTCATCCTATTTTTAATAATGTAATAGAGATCGCTGGTCGTAAGTTTGTGCCAAATTTAAATTATGAGCTTGATTTTATAGATATAAAAGGACAAGAAAGAGCCAAGCGAGCCAGCATTATCGCTGCAGCTGGAATGCATAATATACTATTTGAAGGGAGTCCAGGCTGTGGCAAGAGTATGAGTGCAAAACGATTGCCATATATAATGCCTCCTCAAAGTTTAGATGAAATTTTACTAGCTAGTGCTTATGAGTCTTTAAATTCAAATAGTAGCGATTTTAGTGCCATTAGAGCTTTTAGAAGTCCGCACCATACAAGCACTAGAAGTTCGATTTTTGGCGGTGGAAGCGGTATGGCAAAGATTGGAGAAGTAGCTCTTGCTAATGGTGGAGTTTTGTTTTTTGATGAGTTTCCACATTTTGGTAAGCAGATTTTAGAAAGCCTTAGAGAGCCATTGGAGGATTATAAGATAAATATATCTAGGGTAAATTCAAAAGTTAGTTATGATACGAAGTTTTTATTTGTTGCGGCGATGAATCCATGCCCGTGCGGAAATTTATTTAGCAAAAATAGCACCTGTATCTGCACTGATAAAGAGATAGCAAAGTATCAAAATACCATATCTAGCCCTATATTAGACCGTATTGATATATATTGTGCGATGGGCGAGATAGGCCAAGATGATGCACCATCTCTAAGCTCAAAGCAAATGAGCGATATGGTGCTAAATGCTTTTAAACATCAGATTGAACGCGGTCAAAGTGAGCTAAATGGCAAACTAAGTGATGCAGATATATCTAAATATTGTATTTTAGAAAATGAGGCAAAAGAGGTTTTAAATAGAGCTATTACAAGCTATAATCTTAGTCAAAGAGGGATAAATAAAACTCTTAAAGTAGGTCGCACAATTGCTGATTTACGAGATTCTCAAATAATCTCAAAATCTGATATAATGGAGAGTTTAAGTTATAGGATGAAAAGATGAAAAATCTTTATGAAAGCTCAGATAAATTTGATAAAAATGCCATAGAATCCTTAGGTATTAGCGAGTTGGTATTGCAAGAAAACGCTGCTAGAGCCGTAGCTCAAATAATACGCCAAAACCTAAAACCCCATAGCAAGATATTAGCACTTTGTGGTAAAGGAAATAACGCAAGCGACGCAATTGCAGCACTTAGAATGCTTAGTGGCGAGTATAGGTGCGGATTGGTTTTGCTAGAAGATAATATAAATCAAAATGCTAAAATTCAGCTAAATATTGCCAAAAATGTAGGCGTAGAGATTTTAAATTTAGATTTAATTAGTGATTTTAATGAGTTTGATTGTTTGGTAGATGGGATTTTTGGTAGTGGATTTAGGGGTGAGATGATACCTAAAATTGCTAATATTATAAATTTAGCAAATGCTGCAAACTGCCTTAAAATCGCTGTTGATATCCCTAGCGGAATTAGCCAAAATGCTCAAGTATCCAAGCAGGTTTTTAAAGCTGATTTTACTATATGTATGGGAGTGCTAAAGCTTGGATTGTATTCTGATAAGGCAAAGGATTTTACCGGAGAGATTAGTTTAGCAAATTTAGGTATAGATGAGAGCAAATTTAGCTATGGAGATTGCGATTATCTTCTTTTGCTTGAGGATCTAGAGCTTCCTAGTAGAGAAGTTCAAAATGTAAATAAAGGCGACTTTGGTCATGCGTTTATTGCTTGTGGAGATATGAGTGGCGCTGCAAATATCGCAGCAAGAGCAGCTTTAAAAATGGGAGCTGGTAGGGTTAGTATTGTAAATTTAACCCAAAATAGTATAAATATAGATCCACAGATTATGCTTAAGAGTAGTTTTGATAAAGCTGGTGTAGTAGGCTTTGGTATGGGGCTTGGTGGAGCTAGTTTGGATTTTGATAAGCTTAAAAGGTTAAGATGCGCAGTAGATGCTGATGCATTTTACAAGCCTTGGATTAGGGATTTTGCTATGAGCGAGATGGTGGTTTTAACTCCTCATCCTAAGGAATTTAGCTCTTTGCTTATGATGTGTGATATGGGTGAGTTTGATATAGATGAGATTCAAAATAACCGCTTTGAATTGGCTCGTAAATTTAGCCTTAAATTTCCATCAACACTAGTACTAAAAGGTGCCAATCCAATTATAGCTAAAGATGGTAGGCTGTATATCGCCTCTAGTGGTAGTTCAAAATTAGCCGTCGGTGGAAGCGGGGATGCGCTTGTAGGAATTATTGTAGCCTATTTAGCTAATGGATTTACCCCTTTAAAAGCAGCTATAAATGGCGTTCTAGCTCATCAAAAATCAGCTTATATTTATAAGGGTAATAGCTATAGCTTTACCCCAAATGATATTATAAAAGGATTAGAGTGGTTGTAAAAAATATTGCAGTTTTATTTAGTGGAAGTGGCTCGAATTTGCAAGCTATATTAGAAAGAGTACATGATAAGGTTTTTAATGATATTAAAATTAATGTGGCGTTATTGATATGCAATAATCCTAATGCTAAAGGGATTGAGCGTGCTAAGAAATTTGGTCTTGATACTGTGGTTATTAATCATAAAGATTATGCCAGTAGAGAGGAGTTTGATAAAGCAGTAGTTGATGAGATCAATAAATATAGCATTGATCTAACTGTGCTTGCTGGATTTATGCGAATTCTTACTCCTGTATTTACTGATAATATTAAAGCTATTAATTTACATCCAAGCATATTGCCACTATTTAAAGGAGCGCATGCTATAACAGATAGTTATCATAGCGATATGCAAATAGGTGGAGTAAGTGTACATTGGGTAAGTTCTGAGCTAGATGCTGGAGAGATAATAGCCCAAAAGAGCTTCTCTCGCAAAGATAAAACCCTAAAAGAGTGGGAGGAAAAAATTCATAGTATCGAGCATAAGCTACTACCAAAAACAATTATAAAAATTCTAACAAAGGATAAAAATGCTTGAGTGGATCTATATGCCTGAGGCGTGGATTAGCTTAATGACGCTAACTGCACTTGAGATAGTTTTGGGTATTGATAATATCATATTTATAGCGATTTTATGTGGCAAATTGCCAAATGAACAAAGAGATCGCGCTAGAGTAATTGGTCTTGGGCTTGCGATGATAACTAGAATATTGTTGCTACTTAGCCTATTTTGGATTATGAAGCTTACTACTCCATTATTTAGCGTGATAGGGCAAGAAATTTCAGGACGTGATATTGTGCTTATTGCTGGAGGGTTGTTTTTGATAGCTAAATCCACTCTTGAGTTACACTCACACGCAGTAGGTGAAAACGAAGAGCAAAGTATGGCTAGCAGGGCTGGAGCTGGCTTTATGATGATTATTATTCAAATTGCTATACTTGATATTGTCTTTTCTCTTGATAGTGTGATTACAGCTGTAGGTATGGCTGATCATATAGAGATTATGATATTAGCCGTTATATTAGCAGTTGGTGTTATGTTGCTTGCTAGTGGTGCTATTAGTAGATTTGTTGATGCTAATCCTACTATTAAAGTATTAGCGCTTGCATTTCTTATCATAATAGGCGTGGCATTAGTGGGCGAAGGGTTGGAGTTTCATATACCAAAAGGTTATATATATTTTGCTATGGCATTCTCTTTGGTAGTAGAGATGATAAATCTTTATTCAAGAAAAAAGAGAGAAAATTGAAAAATTGCTTAAATTTGAAATATTACTCAAATTTAAGCTAGATTTAATTGACAAATGACTTTTTTTTATATATAATTACAGCTCTTTATTTGAAGTAGCGAGACTATACTTCGGGGTGTAGCGCAGTCTGGTTAGCGCACTTGGTTTGGGACCAAGGGGCCGAAGGTTCGAATCCTTTCACCCCGACCATGTGGTGAGTGTAGCTCAGTCGGTTAGAGCATCAGATTGTGGTCCTGAGGGTCGTGGGTTCGATTCCCATCACTCACCCCACTTTATATGGGAAGGCTGCGCTTGTAGCTCAATTGGATAGAGCGACAGACTTCGGATCTGTAGGTTGTGGGTTCGAGTCCTACCTGGCGCACCACTTTAAATATAAGAGCTGAGTTTCTTATGCGCTCATAGCTCAGCTGGATAGAGCAACGGCCTTCTAAGCCGTAGGCCAGAGGTTCGAATCCTCTTGGGCGTACCACTTTGTTAAGCTTTTGCTTAACAGATTCTTTTTTACTGTTGCGGACGTGGTGAAATTGGCAGACACGCCAGACTTAGGATCTGGTGCCTTACGGTGTGGAGGTTCAAGTCCTCTCGTCCGCACCACTTATAGATTACTCATTGTTTTATATTTGATTTTTAAATTTAATTGTTTCTTTTATCTCACCTTTATCTACTATTTTACTTTTTAATTAAATCTTAAATAAAATAATTAATCTATTTTTCTAATTTCGTTTTTTTTTTTTTTTGATAACCTACCGTTTGCAAATTGAATTTAGGAAATTAGTAAATATGAAAAATATTGTACTTCTTGGCGGTAGTAATTCTGTAATGGTAAATGGCTTACAAAAAGGGTTAAAAGAGTATGCAAATGTAACAAATTTAGCTTTAGGAGGCACAACAAGCCTTCAAAATCTATATGAATTAAAACGAGAGAAAAATCAAGAAGCTATCCAAAATGCAGATTTAATAATAACTGAATCTGTTATTAATGAACTTGATAATCATAATATTAGAGAAAATCTCTCATTAGATATAATTTTTAAGAATTTGCAATTTTTATATATAACTCTATATAAACTTAAAAAACCAATTTGTATATTAATTTTACCATACAGATTTAAAAATTATCAAATAGTTATTAATATGCATAGATTTTTAGCTAATTATTATGGGTTAAATATTGTTGATATGCAAAACTACTATCAAAATAATGAGATAATTCAGTTTGGTAATAAATTTGGTGGTCATCAGCTGGCTGTAGTAAATAGAAATGTTGGTAAAGAGATTGCTAAAAATATTGATATATTTAAAATTTCTAAAAAATCACTTGATATTAATATGCTTGAATTTAAAATAGTAACACCAGAAAATATGCAAAGAAATGGTAATTTTAAGATTTTCAATCCTAATAATTCTATGTATAATGAAATTGTTTATCGTTTAGAAAAAGGGAATAGTTTATCATTTAATGATTGTGATGGATATGAAATTATTGGAATGCATAGCTGGAATTTAGAAAATAGTGGAGAGATAACAAAGTTAGGTTTTGGAATTGCTACTGCGCATTGTGCCTCTATCCATTTAAGAAATAAAAATAATGATATTGTTAAACCAACTTCAAAATTAAATATATTTTGCGAAATTCAAGCCGAACCAAAAGTTGATAGTAATCTTATAGTTAAATTTAATGATGAAAATTTGGATAATACTGAATTTTATGTAAATTCTCATTTAGAAAAACCTTATAAAATTATTCTTCCATACTTCGACCTTATAGCCTTCTTTTTATGCAAACCAAACCCAAAGATGAAGCTGTTTGATTTAAGCGTTATCCTAACTGATAAAGATGTAGAGATTGATAAAGATATAGATCGTTCTTATCTTATACCAAATATAGTATTTTTCAAAGACTCTATGGAGTTTATAGATGAGTATATAGGTCGTCTTTACCCAAATATTGTTAAACATATTGATAGTATTCTAACACCGCAAATTATTAAAAAAACTGAGGCTCAAGTCTTATCACAATTAAACAAAAATACGCCACAAACTCAGCTATCTATGCAGCTATCGCTAGAAGCAGAAAATAAAATTCTAAAAGATAAAATCAAAGAGTTAGAAACTAACTACCAAAAAGCCATAAAAGTTAAAAATCACCTAAGCTATAAACTAGGTCAGGCTCTAATAAAAGCCAATAAAAACTGGTATAAAGGTGGATATATTAAATTTATATTTGAAGCTATGAAAATTAAAAAAGAATATAAAAATAAAGATAAATCTAATATATAAAATAAATTTAGAAAATATGATTTATAATGCAAGGCTTGCAATGACAAATTTGGCGTAGTTTTTATTATTACAAGCTAAATTTTTAAAAATTTCACCAAATTTGTTCTAAATTTCTGTTAACTAAAATCAAATTCACTTAAATCTTTATCACATATTAAATTTATTTTGCTAGACTTACGCTAAAATTTAAATCGGAGGAAAAATGAGTCTATATAATAGAAATTTATCATCTAGACAAAATGAATTTGCTCATGAGTTTGAAATGGAGCAATCTCATAGTGCTAGAGCGACATTTGTTAAGCAAACCTATCAGCTGCTTAGTGCTTCATTGTTAGCTGCGACTGTTGGTGCGTATATTGGCGTTGATTATGTTAAAACTTTTAGCTGGATGCTTTTGATTTTAGAGCTTGGTATGCTTTTTGGACTATTTTTTACACGCAAAAATCCAACTCTAGCCTTAATTTTGCTATTTGGCTTTACATTTGTTAGTGGTTTAACTCTTGGTCCAGTGCTTAATACTTATATAGGTGCTGGTATGGGTCATATCATTACTCAAGCGTTTTTGATGACTACTGTGGCTTTTGGCGGGCTTACAGTTTTTGCGTTTAATACTAAGCGTGATTTTTCATCAATGGGTAAAATGCTATTTATAACTTTAATCGTAATTGTAGTAGCTGGACTTTTAAATTTATTCTTTCAAAGTGCGATTTTAGCTACTATTATATCAGCTGTTGGTGCGATATTATTTAGTGCATATATCTTATATGATACTCAAATGATTTTACGCGGTGGATATGATAGCCCAGTGCTTGCTGCAGTTTCGCTATATCTTGATATTTTAAATTTATTTATTTCACTTCTTAACCTTTTAGGTATATTTAATCGCGACTAAACTTAAGCCATCTAAATGATGGCTTAACTAAATTTTTAACTTTTTTTGCTATAATCACGAGCTAATTACACTAATCAAAGGATACTCGTGAGTTCAATTCTTCTTATTATACAAGTTTTGCTAGCAGTGATTTTGACTATTGTCATATTATTGCAAAAGAGTGCTTCTATGGGTCTTGGAGCTTATAGCGGAAGTAATGAGAGTCTATTTGGCGCTAAGGGTCCAGCTGGATTTTTAGCTAAATTTACATTTTTTATGGGCTTTTTGTTTGTTATTAATACACTTGCGCTTGGTTATACATATAATCAATCTTTACGCGACTCAGTAGTAGATAGTGCTAAATTTAATTCAATCAAAGCACCGCAAGTACCAAGCGTAGCACCAGCAGCACCAATAACTGATAATAATACAACAGCCAACTAAAAGGATAGATATGCTAAATGAAATTTATAATAACCAAAAAGTTCATAATGATAAAGCACTAGAGGCTTTAAAGCGTGATTTTACAACACTTCGTACAGGTAAGGTAAGTATTAATATCTTAGATCATGTACATGTAGATTACTATGGAAGCTCTACTCCATTAAATCAAGTTGCTACGGTTTTGGCTACAGATGCAAGCACAATAACCATAACTCCATGGGAAAAACCAATGCTAAAAACAATAGCCACAGCAATTCAAGCTGCAAATATTGGCGTAAATCCAAATAACGATGGCGAGAGCGTTAAGCTATTTTTCCCTCCTATGACAACTGAAGATCGCCAAAAAAATGCCAAAGAGGCAAAAGCTATGGGCGAAAAAGCAAAAGTAGCTATTAGAAACATTCGCAAAGATGCTAATGATGATATCAAAAAAATAGAAAAAGATAAAACTCTAAGCGAAGATGAGATTAAAAAAGGCTATGACGAGGTACAAAAAATTACCGATAATTATATAGCTAAAGTTGATCAAATTGTAAAAGATAAAGAAGCTGAACTTTTAAAGGTTTAATTATGAATTTAGAATCAATTTATAAAGATGCTGGAGCATATTTAGAGGGACATTTTTTACTAAGTAGTGGTAACCACTCGCAATTTTATCTACAAAGTGCAAAGGTTTTAGAAGATCCGATTTTAACAGGCGTTTTGTGCGATAAGTTATTTGCTAAAATTGCTGAGGCTGGGGTTGAATTTGATAGTGTTTGCTCGCCTGCGCTTGGTGGAATTTTGGCTGGATATGAACTAGCTCGTGCCGGTAAAAAGAGATTTATTTTTACTGAAAGAGTTGATTCTGTGATGAGTCTTAGACGTGGATTTAGCGTAAAAGAGGGCGAGAGATTTATAATATGCGAAGATATAATAACTACTGGAGGCTCAGCCTTAGAAAGTGCTAAGATTATAGAGGGCTTAGGTGGAGTGGTAGTTGGATTTGCAGCTTTGGCTAATCGTGGATTTTGTCCAGTTAGTGGATTTGATAATGAGAGAAAAGATAGTTGTAAGTTACCAGCTGATAAGCCGCTTTTTGCTCTTGGTAATTTTGAATTTGAAATTTACTCACCGCAGTCTTGCCCACTATGCAAAGATGGCTCAAAAGCGATTAAACCAGGTAGCCGTGGAAACGCATGAGTAAGGCTATAGCCGCAAATATTTTTAGTAGGGTAAAGGCGTTTATTATGGATATGTTCTTTATCGCTGCTCCTCTTTTGTATATAATGACTTATGTAATTTTAAGCGGCAAAGATGAATTTCAAAGTAATCAATTGGCTATATTTTTGGTTTGGTTAGTTTTTGGTGTTATTCAGTCTATATTTTTTGCTTTTAAAGCACAAAGTCCAGGATATAGAGCTCAAGGCATATATTTAGTAGGGTTAAATGGCAAAAAGGCTAATTTGCTTATTTATATTCTTAGATACTTTTTCTTTATAACTACCTTTATTATAGGTGGATCATTTTTTTGCTTTTTTAGAAAGGATAAGCGAAATTTACATGATCTTTTAGCCGGGACAATCGTTGTACAAAAAGGCTAAATTTAGATATTAAGAGTTTATTTATCTTAATTTTGATATTATTTCATTTGCAAATTTTAATTAAGGATTATAATATGTCAGTAACTTTTAAAGGTACAGCAGTAGAATTAGAAGGAAATGTTGTAAATGTAGGTCAAGTTGCTCCAGTAGTTGAGCTTGTAGCTAAAGATCTATCTACAATCAGCGTTGGCGGTGCAAGTGGCAAATATCAAGTTTTAATAGTAGTTCCAAGCTTAGATACAGGCGTATGCGCTACTGAGGCTAGAACATTTAATCAAAAAGTAGCTAGCAAAAGCAATGTAGAAGCTACTGTTATCTCTTTAGATCTTCCATTTGCTATGGGTAGATTTTGCTCAACAGAAGGTATAGAAAATCTAAGAGTAGCTAGCGACTTTAGAGGTGCTAAATTTGGTAAAGAGTATGGCGTATTATTAGCTAGTAGCCCACTTGCAGGATTGCTAACTCGTGCTATTTTTGTACTAGATCCAAATGGCGTTGTAGTATATAAAGAGCTAGTTAGCGAAATTACAACTGAGCCAAACTATGATGCAGCACTAAAAGCTATCAGCGGTGGTGGCTGTGGATGTGGCTGCTCTCACTAAGAGTTAAATTTAAGCGTGATGAGAAGTAAAAACTATATATTTGGCATTTTTATCACGCTTATTGGTGGAATTTTATGGGGTTTTAGTGGGGCTTGTGGAGCCTATCTTTTTAAATTCCACCAAGTTGGTTCTGATTGGCTCGTCCCATATAGATTGCTTTTATCTGGTATTTTACTTTTAATATTTTGCCTATTTAAAAATCCAAAAACTATATTTAACCCGCTTAAAAATATTTATAATTATCCAAGACTTATATTTTTTGCACTTATTGGCTTGATGATGACACAATATAGCTATTTTTATGCTATTGAGTTATCCAATCCTGCAGTTGCAACGGTTTTACAATATACCGCTCCAGTATTTATTCTTGGACTTGCATGCTTTTATGATAAAAGATTGCCAAGCAAAATAGAGTTTTATGCGCTGATTTTAGCAGCAGTTGGTGTGTTTTTGCTAGCTACTCATGGCAAGATTGATACTCTAGCGCTATCTTTAAAAGCTTTAATATTTTGCCTTATTAGCGCACTTTGTGTTGTGGTATATAATTTTGCACCCCAAAAGTTAGCTAGAGTATATGGAATTGAGCTTGTGCTTGGCTGGGGGCTTGTTATTGGGGGAGTTGTTTTAGCTTTATATATGCAGGTTTGGAATCTTGATGGAGTAAGTAGATTAAGTGGATATTTAGCACTTGGTGGTGTTGTGATATTTGGTACTGTTTTAGCTTTTAGTTTTTATCTATGGGGAGTGGAATTAATTGGAGCGCCAAAAGCAAGTATGATAGCTGCAATCGAACCAGTATCTGCGGCTATGTTTAGCTATTTTTGGCTAAATGTGGAATTTGCAGCTTATGATTTAGTTGGGTTTATAGCAATTATGTTATGCGTGTTAATACTATCAAAAGATAAAAAAGATGAATTTAAGTGTTAAGTTTAGACCAAATAAAATAGAACAAATGGTAGGTCATGATGATATTAGAGAAATTTTTGCTAAATTTATAAAGAATAAAAATATTCCTCATAGTCTATTTTTTGGTAGTGCAGGAAGTGGCAAGACTACAATGGCTAAGATTATTGCTAAACAGATGGAGTATGAGTTTTTTGAGCTTGATGGGGCAAATTTAAAAAGCGAAGATATTAGAAAAATTATAGCAAAATTTGAAGATTCTTTTTATCTACCGCTTATATTTATAGATGAGTTTCATCGCTTAAGCAAAACTCAACAAGAGACGCTTTTAATCCCTATGGAAGAGAAAAAATGTATAATCATAGGTGCTACCACAGAAAATCCTAAATTTACAGTAAGTAGCGGTATTCGCTCAAGAATGATGATATTTGAGTTTAAGCCACTATCTTATGATGATTTAGAAAAACTCTTAAATGATATTCAAAAAAGCATATATTTTCAAATCAATCAAGAGGCCAAAGAGTATCTAATTAGCTCAAGTTCAGGAGATGCTAGAAGTATGCTAAATTTGCTTGAATATGCGCTAAATATAGATAAAAATATAAGCCTAAAAACTTTAAAAACCCTTAGATGTTCTAGTTTTGGCGAGGGAAGTAGTAGTAAAGATACTCACTATAACCTTATAAGTGCCATGATAAAAAGTCTGCGTGGTAGCGATGTAGATGCAGCGATATATTATCTTGCAAGGCTTATAGCAGCTGGGGAGGAGCCAGAGTTTTTAGCGCGTAGAATGGTGATATTTGCTAGTGAAGATATAGGCAATGCCAATCCAAATGCTCTAAATATTGCTACAAATACTATGCTAGCAGTATCTAAAATCGGCTACCCTGAAGCTAGGATTATACTTTCTCAGTGTGTTGTATATTTAGCCAATTCTCCTAAGTCAAACTCAAGTTATAAGGCTATAAATTTAGCTTTAGATTATATAGCTAAAAATCCAGCCTTACCAGTGCCACCATATCTTATCAATACAAACCCAGCCAAAAAAGATTATCTATATCCTCATGATTTTGGCGGATGGGTGGAGCAAAAATATATGCTAAAAGATTTAAAATTTTACCATAGCAATGGTATTGGATTTGAGCAAACGCTAGATGATTGGCTCATAAAACTTAAATTTAAAAATTAATCAAAAACTAAGATTAATAAGGGTTTTATAATCTTAATTTAAGTTTTGCTTATGATTAAATTTGATAGAATAGCCAATTTGTAAATTATTAGTGGGGGGGGGGTAGAGGTGAATAGAGAAGTTTTTTATATCGCTGGGTTTGATCCTAGAAGTCCAAAGTATTACTACTCCATCTTTAAGAGCAATATTGTTAAAACAAGTAGAATAGAGCAAAATTGTTTAAATTTAAATAAATTAGAAAATGCAGAAATTCCAAATTTTATTATAGATTATAAAGGTTGTAAAACTAGATATAGTTTTTTAGCTTGGAACGATATAGTAATAGAGCATTTTTGTAAGAAATTTTTTGATGTATTTGCTGCACTTATTGCATTTTTTATCGGTTATACTATCTCTGGTGTAACCTATATGGTAGCAAAATATTCACGCACTCAGCTTATTGCTGGATATTATCCTTTATTATTTATATTATTTTCATATTTTATGATTATTTTGGTTTGTTATATTTTAGGCTCTATTATGGGGATTACTCTTTTATGGGGTTTGGTTGCTATTTTGATATTTTATCTTGGCACTAAAGCAATATTTTATATCGGACAAAAGGCTGGAATATTTTGGCTGCTTAGTATATATAAGTTTTGTTATAGATATGCTCAGCAAAGAGTTGATGGAATAGATGAGAGAAATGAGTTTTTTGCTAATGCGATAATAAATAGTATAAAAAATAATCAAAATAACAATACCGAGATTATGGTTGTAGCTCATAGCGTAGGGACGATTTTGGCTATTAGTAGCGTAGCAAAGGTTATAAAAAAGTGCAAACTCGAAGGTTTAAATATATCAAATTTAAAGCTTGTATTGATTGGCGGATGTGTGCCGCTTACATCGTTTCAAAAGTGTGGAGATAAATTTAAAAAAGAGCTTGAGATAGTAGCAAATTCAGATATTACTTGGCTAGATTTTAGCTCTAAAATAGATGGTGCTTGCTTTTTTATGCTTGATTATGTTAAAAAATCAAATATTAAAGCCAAACACTCACCAAATTTAATATCAGTGAGATTTTTTAAAATTTATGATAAAAAAACCTATAAAAACATAAGGTATAAGTGGTATGAGGTGCATTTTTTGTATCTTAAAGCTACTCAAATTAGCGGTGGATATGATTATTTTTATATGATCGCAGATCCTAGCAGACTTGAAGATAAAGTATTTTAAGGAGTAGATATGGGAGTTTGTCCATTTCATCCAAAACCGCATAATAGCAAAGCTGGGCTGATAACGACATTTTTGCTCAAGCGCAGATCGTGGCTAGATGGCTTATATGCTAAAAGCTATAAGATGAGAGCTGGTAGGGTAAAGATGCCTGGATTTGATCTTTTTGTGGTAAATGATCCTAAAGAAGTTCGTAAAATTATGATAGATAATGTTAAAGAATTCCCAAAAAGTGATATGCTCCATGAGCTTTTAAAGCCTCTTTTGGGTGTTAGTATTTTTACTACTAATGGCGAGGTGTGGAAAAAGCAAAGAGAGCTTTTAAAACCAAGTTTTGAGATGACTAGGATTAGCAAGGTTTTTGATCTGATGAGTAGTGCGGCTGCTGATATGATGGAGAGATTTAGAAAATATCCTGATGGATCTATCGTTGAGGTTGATGAGCATATGACATTTGTAACTGCAGATGTGATATTTCGTACTATTATGAGTTCTAAGCTAGATGAGATAAAAGGCAAGGAGATTTTACACGCATTTGTAACATTTCAAGAAGAGACTGCTAGAACAGCTATTAGGAAGTTTTTTTGTGTACCACAATGGCTTTCAAATATTCTTGGTGAAAATAAGAGAATGAAAGCTGGAGCTGTAATTAGAAAGAGTCTTTCAGATATTATTCAACCTAGGTATGATAGTTATAAAAGCGATAATTATAGCGATATTCTCTCATCGCTTTTACATACAGTAGATGCTAGTAGCGGGGAGCGTTTTAGTTTTGAAGAGATTTTAGATCAAGTATCAATGCTATTTTTAGCAGGTCATGAGACTACAGCGAGTTCGCTTACTTGGACTCTATACTGTTTAAGCCTTGATCAAGACGCTCAGCAAAAAGCATATAATGAGATAATTAGCATTAATAAAGATGGCAAATTTAGCATTTCAGATATTAAAGAGATGAAATATTTAACTAATGTCTTTAAAGAAGCCCTAAGGTTATATCCGCCAGTTGGATTCTTTGCTCGTCAAAGTAAAGGCGAGGCTAAGATAAGAGATAAGGTTTTACAAAAAGGATCTGGGGTTGTCGTTGCACCATGGCTAATTCATAGACATGATGATTTTTGGGAAGCTCCACATGAGTTTAGACCAGATAGACATAATGAAAATATTCCAAAAGAGAAATATATGCCATTTGGGTTAGGTGAGCGAATTTGTATCGGGCAAGGCTTTGCTATGCAAGAGGCGATTATAATTTTAGCTAATATTTTACGCGAATTTAAGTTGGAATTAAAAGATGGGTTTGTCCCTGATGTTGTCGGTAGGCTCACGGTTCGTTCAGCCAATGGTATGATGATAAAGATGTCAAAAAGGCAGTAAATTTGAGAATAAAAGAGAAGCTAGCTGGGACTATTTTGCTTTGTGCGTTAGTCCCATTGGCTATAATCGGTTATATTTATATCGCTATTGTAGGCACATTTGGTGATCCATCTCGTGCTAGGCAGGGCGTAAGAGCGCTTGATCACTTTGTAAATGCGACTATATTTAATGGCTACGCGTGGGAATCAGTCTCTAGCCATGCGTGGAGAATGCGCCATAAAAGATGGGCAAAAATCGTAATATACATTACAGATAAATTTCAAAAAAATCACTGCCAAAGAGCTAATAAAAGAGAACAGCCTATTATCGATCTAATGCTCTCAAGAAGATTAAATGAGCAGACAATAGGAAAAAAAGAGTATAACAGACACTAATATTTTTAGAAAATTTTTAAGCTAGATATTAATTGATTTTAAGTAAAATTTGAGACTATTTAAATTTGGAAAGATTATAAATGAAAAAAGTACTATCTATTTTGACTATATTTACTACCGCAGCAATCGCTATAATGCCAGTAAGCTCTATAAATTCAGTCAATTCAACTACGACAAATACACAATCTTATATCGCTAATAACCAAACAAATCCTACTCAAATGCTACAAGATGGCAATCAAACTACGATAACTGCTCAAGATGTTCAAACAGTATTTGGAGAGAATTTATTTAGCGGTAATTTTACAATGGTTAGTCAGCATATATATAATCCTGATTATATTCTTGCTATTGGTGATGTGGTTAATGTCAAGCTATGGGGCGCATATGAGTTTGAACAACAGCTTACTATAGATTCTCAAGGAAATATATTTTTACCAAAGGTAGGCGTTATTAAACTTTTAGGGGTTAAAAATTCAAATTTAGTAGCAGTTATCTCAAAAAGCGTAAAAAGAGTATTTAAAGAAAATGTCCATGTCTATGCCGATATGGGTATCTATCAAAATGTATCTATATTTGTTACTGGAAATGTTAATAAGCCCGGTCTTTATCAAGGACTTAGTTCAGATTCTCTTATACAATTTATAGATAAAGCTGGTGGGATAAATCCACAATATGGAAGCTTTCGCAATATCACAGTAGTGCGAAATAATAAGCCTTATAAAAATATTGATCTATATGATTTTATGGTAGATGGTAAGATCGAGATGTTTGCTTTAAAAAATGGCGATGTGATCTTGGTTGGTAGCGTTGGGGCATATATGAGTGCAAGCGGAGAAGTGCTTCGCTCATATAGATTTGAGGCAAAAGATAACTCAATGAGCCTAAAAGAGTTAGCAAGACTAGCAGGAATTAAGCCTGTAGTAACCCAAGCTATAGTAAAAAGCCACAGCAATAATAGTCAAATTCAAATTAATAGCTATCCGCTTTCTAAATTTGAATCTGTTAGTTTAAAGGCTGGCGATGCTGTGGAGTTTATGACCGATCACGCCGCGACTGAAGTGCGTGTAAATATAGATGGAGAGCATAGTGGAGCTAGAGCAATTGTAGTGCCTAAAGGGACTACGCTTGGTGAGATTATGGAAAAGATTGGCTTTAATGCTCAATCTAATGTAGATGCTATTCAGCTTTTTAGAAAAAGTGTAGCTAAAATGCAAAAAAATCTTATAGATTCGCATCTAAGAGAGCTAGAGTCTATCGCACTTACGACATCATCAGCTACTACACAAGAAGCTCAGATAAGGGCTGCTGAGGCTAAATCTATTTTGGAGTTTATAGAACGCGCTAGACAGGTTGAGCCAAAAGGTCAAGTAGTAATTAGTAATAAAGATGATATAAATCAGATTGTATTGCAAGAAGATGATACGATATATATCCCAACTAAAGACAATATAGTAATTGTCCAAGGCGAAGTCTCTATGCCAGGAGCATTTACCCATGTGGCTGATTCTGATATAGAAGATTATATAGAGATGGCAGGAGATCTAAGCGCTAGGGCTGATAGTAGTAGAGTTATACTTATTTCGGCTAATGGCAAAGCGGGTAAATTTAGAGCTTCTAGCGGAGAAGATGTCTATCCTGGAGATTCAATTTTGGTATTACCAAAGGTAGAAGGCAAAACTCTTCAAGCTACAAGTATCCTAACTCAAATTCTATATCAACTAGCAATAGCTGCTAAGGTAGTTATAGACCTATAGTTAAGTTTATATAGATAAAAAATTAGCATCATTAGATTGTGGTGCTAATTTATATTTAAATTATTATCACTACTAAAATATAGTTTATATTCTTAGTTATACTCATTTAAAAAATTTCAATAGATATAATAATAAATAAAATCTTAAATAAAATAATTAATCTATTTTTCTAATCTCGTTTTTTTTTTTTTTTGATAACCTACCGTTTGCAAATTGAATTTAGGAAAGCAAAAGGTAGAAAATGCAAAAGCATATAAGAGAAAATGGGAATGTGATTTATGGAGATTTGGAGCAATTTGATAAAATTAAAATAACTTTTATTGGTAAAAACAATATCTTATTTCTAACCCCAAAATGTAGATTAAAAAATTCAAGTATTTGCTTTGGCGGTGATAATGCTTTAGTATTTTTAGGCGATAGCACTACATTATTAAATATTACGCTTCATTCTAATTGTTTATTTTATGGCGGAAATAATAATTATTATAATCCAGCTGGTCCTAGAACTTTTTTGATATCCGAGAGAAAAAATATAATTATTGGTAATAATTGCTTATATTCTCATACTATTTGGTTTAGAAATGCTGATCCACATTTAATATATGACAGCGATACTAATAAACGTATTAATTTAACAAAAAGTATTTATATTGGAGATCATGTATGGTTTGGTCAAGAGATTGGCGTAACTAAAGGTGTTTTTGTGGCTTCGGGTTCTATAATTGGTGCTAAGAGTATGCTTACAAAAAATTGCTTATCAAATACAGTAAATGCAGGAAATCCTATAAGAGAGGTAAAAAATAACATATTTTGGCTAAATGAATGTGTGCATAACTGGGACGCAAATAAGACTAAAATATATGATAAAGTTGATAATGATCAATTCAAATACACTTACAACCAAAATGAATTCTTATCCCCTAAAGCAATTGAAGACAAATTAGACTCTTTAAACACAGCACAAGAAAAATTAGAATTTATATATGATGCAATATATTGTAATAAAAATAAAAATCGCTTTGCATATTTTAAAGATATGCCTTATGATATTCCTTTGCCAAAATATGAAGAAAAATTTAAATTACTTAAGTTTGAAGAAGTTAAGCAAGAGCCACCAATTCCACAACCAACACCACAAGAGCAGATAAAAGTTTTACAAGATAAAATAAAAGAATTAGAAGCAAGCAATCAAAAAGCCCTAACAATAAAAAACCACCTAAGCTACAAACTAGGAGAGGCACTCATAAGAGCAAATAAAAATTGGTATAAAGGCGGATATATTAAATTTATATTTGAGGTTATTAGAATTAATAAAGAACATAAAAAATAACAGTCATACTTAAAACAAGAATAAAAGACCTTTTATAAGGTCTTTTATTTTATATCTTTATTTTGATATATTTTCACTCAATCGGCAACAACACCATCGCAGCTTTAAGCTCAGGCATTATAGCCCATAATCTTTTTATATCAGCTATAAAGGTTTCATCTAATGTACATCTATTTATACCAACTCTTTGCCAAGGCTCTAGATTTGGATTTTCAAATGTACTTATACACTCTTTACCATTTAATACAAGTGATCTAATCTGTACTGCATCAGTATTCATTGGTATTAGCTGATATACAGTCTCAAACTTCTTATTATTTAAATCATCACTACAACTCTTTAGAGTAAATAGCCCACTCTCATCAATTGCTAAGCACATATCAATATTATTAGTTGATACAAACTGTATATACTCAAATTTAAGATTTCTAAAATTATCAATTGATTTTATACTACTTATTATACTTGGGTTAAATGCCTTTACCTCTCTTAAATTCCAATTAAATGTCTCATCTGACTTATTTAAATTTACTATAAGAGGTAAGCCAGTATCAAGTGATCTAAGACTTAGTGGTGGAGTAAACTCATCACTTAGCATAGATGCTTTTAATATAGGCCTAATATTCTCACTGCTTATATTAGGATTTCTATCAGGAGCTTTTAATTCATCTGGGGCTTTAATGCTATCTCCTACAAATCCTTTAGAATCATCTAGTTTTAAAAACATTCCATTACCATTAGTAAAAGAAGCGGTAACAAGGTTGCTATTATTAATACTATCTATATTTTTAGATGAACATCCACTAAGTATGGATATGGATATTAATATACTTAGTGGTAGTAATAAAAAGTTTGATATATGTTTGAATACTCTTTTTATATTGTTGTTATTGTTATTATTGTTACTATATATGCTATATATGTATTGTTTTATATTGTTGTTGTTATTATCTATTCTCATTGAAATCTCCTAAATGTTATAGGGAAGTGATCACTTGCAAGGTGAGTTCTAAATCCACCAAAGAATGTACTAGCTGTAATGCTTGGAAGTGGAGCTGGCACTATGGCACGATTAGAGTTGCCTACTATTGCATAATCTAGAGTTCTTCTAGCACTTACTTGAGTTATTGCACTATTAGTTATTATTCTAGTTCTAAGTCTTAATGCAAGCTCAAATGAGCTAAGTAGCTCTCCTGGTTCTCTATTAAAATCTCCCATTATAATCCAGTTAGTACTAGCTAGAGTTGGAGAGCCTTGAAAGAATAGATCTATATTATGCACAATTGCAGAAGCATCAGCTCCACCATTAGCAAGTGCATGAATACTAAAGAATGCATCATTATTAATTCTAATTCCTAGCATTGGTCTTGAGGCTGTTGTTGGTGGTGGAAGTAAGAATACTTCATCAGCTGGAGTTCTACTAACTAAGGCTAGATTTACTCTATTTGCTCCAGCATCTGTTGGAGCATAATATATATAGACAAAGCTAGGTCTTAAAGATGTACCTAAATTCCATATATGCTCACTAACTTGAACACTTGTCCCATTAAAATCAAATGTTCTTCCAGTTGCTCTTGCTGTTTGAGGAAGAGTGCCAGCTTCTTGAACTGCTAATATATCAACACCAGAAGCACCACTAAACATCTGTCTAATGCTTACACTCCATTTAGCCTCACTACTAGCACTTGAGCCTTGCATATTCCATGTTGCAGTTTTAAAATCATCTATTACAGCATGCGATAGAGTAAAACTAAAACCAAGTATTAAAAAGAATTTACTTAGTAAATTTAATCTTAGAGATTTTAATACTTTTAATGGATTTATTAATCTAATTGCTCTATTTAAACTATTTAATATATCAAGTTTAAATGCTCTATTAGATATATTAAATTTAACTATTTTATTTAGACTATTTTTATTAATATTGCTTCAATTAATAATATATATTTTGAAGCTAAGATATAGTTTGATAAACATTAATTATGGTTTATAATTAATGTTTATTGTTTTTTTATAGTTTGTTGGTTATAATTTATAGAAATTTATAAATACGGATTTGAAATGAAATTTGATGGCTATAGTAGCTCTATAAATTTAATAAAAAATGTTAAGTATTTTTATAATATAAAAAAAATTTTGCAATTCACATTCGTATGTAAAGAACCAACATTTTATGGTTGGGGACGAAAAGAATCTGGTAAAAAAGCTATAGAATTATCAACTAAATTTAATGGTAAATTTAAGCTTTTAGAAGATGGATTTATTCGCTCAGTTGGGCTTGGGGTAGATGGGGCTAAGCTGCTTAGTATCGTAGAAGATGATATTGGAATTTATTATGATGCAACTTCTCAAAGTAGGCTAGAAAAAATTTTATCAGAACATAAATTTGACAATGAATTATTACAAGAATCTAAATGGTGTATAGATTTTATCACTACTCATAATATCTCAAAATATAATAATGCGCCAAATATTAGTAAAAATTTAATACAAAAATATGAGTTAGAAAATAGCAATAATATTCTTATAATAGCCCAAACCGATGGCGATGCATCGCTGGTTTATGGTCTTGGTGATAAATTTAGCACTATTGATATGATTGATGCAGCAATTAAAGAAAATCCAAATTCAAATATTTTGTTAAAAATTCACCCAGATGTATTAAGTGGCAAGAAAAAATCAGATATAAATATATCAAATTTGGATTCTAAAATCAAAATTATAGCCGAAGATATTAACCCAATTTCACTTTTAAAGTATATAAATAAAGTCTATACAAAGACTTCTGGTATGGGGTTTGAGGCATTGATGTGCGGGTGTGAATGCGTATGTTTTGGTATGCCTTTTTATGCTGGATGGGGATTAAGTGATGATAGAGTCCAAGCTCCATCAAGAAGGAATAGAACTCTTAGTATAGAGGAGTTATTTGCTGGGGCATATATATTATATGCTAAATATATTGATGCATATACCGGGCAAAATACTACACTAAAAAGAGTACTTCCACAGATTAACACACTTAAAAATGCTAGATTAAATGAGTGTAAAAAGCAGAAGTTTTTATTTGGATTTTCTGTTTGGAAGCGAAAATTTATGAAGCCATTTTTGGGTGAAAATTTAAATTATATAAGTGTATTTAATAAAAATCCACTTAAATCAGCCTTAAAAGCTGGATTAGATACAAATTCTTTAGTATATATATGGGGTAAAAAAGAGTATCTAGAACTGCAAAAATGGTGCGATGAAAATAGCGTAAATATCATAAGAGTAGAAGATGGATTTATTCGCTCAGTTGGACTTGGAAGCGACCTTACTAGGCCGTATTCATTGGTTTTTGATGATGTGGGAATATATTTTGATACCACATCGCCAAGTAGGCTAGAAAATATATTAAACTATCATAAATTTAGCTCATCTGAATTAGAAGCCGCTAAAAAACTAAAAGATATTTTGATAGATAGTAAAATTTCAAAATATAATGATGATAAAGATGGTATAATTTCGTCTAAAAATGGTAAAAAAATCGCTTTAGTAATAGGTCAAGTAGAAGATGATGCAAGTGTAAGAATTGGCGCTGATGGAATGAAGAATATAGAGCTTTTAGAACAAGCAAGGCTAAACTCGCCAAATTCGCATATCATCTATAAGCCTCATCCAGATGTAGTAAGCGGCAATAGAATTGGTTTGGTAGATATAGATCAAGCCTTAAAATATTGCGATGAAGTGCTAGAGGGTGTAAGTATGCCAACTTTGCTTGATTTGGCCGATGAGATTCATACTATGACATCTACAAGCGGACTAGAAGCGATTTTAAGAGGCAAAAGGGTTATTTGTTATGGTAGGCCGTTTTGGGCTGGCTGGGGACTAAGCGATGATAAAAAACCACAGCCACGTAGATATAGAAGTTTAAGTAATGATGAATTAGTAGCTGGGGCATATCTGCTTTATCCTAAGTATGTTCATCCTATAAATTTAAAGCCTTGCAACGCAAGTGATTTAATCTTGGCATTACAAGAACAAAGAGCAAAATTACAAAAACCAGTAAATGCTTTATTGCATAAGATAAAATCACTATATGCTAGAGTCGGGCAAAAAATTTTATACATAGTTTTATTTATGGTAAAAAGATGAGATTAGAAGATAGAATTGGTAATATAAAAGGCAAAAATATCCTTCTTTTGCAAGGGCCAATGGGGGATTTTTTTAATAAGCTTGATAATATCTGCACAAAAAAGGGTGCTTTTGTTATGCGAATTGGATTTAATGCAGGTGATGCATATTTTTCAAAAACCAAAAGCTACTTTCCATATAAAAGCACGCCAAAGCAGTGGCCTAAATTTATCAAAAAATTCTATGAAGTTAATAATATTGATATTGTATTTTTATTTGGAGATTGTAGATTTTATCATAAAAAAGCCATTGAGATTGCAAAGGGTATGGGGATTGATCTTTATGTATTTGAAGAGGGATATCTGCGTCCAGGATTTATCACTATGGAGTATTATGGAGTAAATCACCACTCTAGAATGCCTAGAATAAGGGAATTTTATGATGAGTATGAATCTAAAATTGAGCCATTTACTGCTAAATCAAATTCTACCTATGGAGTGATGGCTTGGTGGGCGTCTCAGTACTATTTAATATCTAATATTTTTTATTTTTTATACCCTAACTATATTCATCATCGTGATTTTTCATCTATAAAAGAGGGTTTTTATGGAATTTGTAATCTGTTTAGAAAGATCAAATATAAATTTAGCGAAAAAGGGCTTAATGATAAATTTGAAGGTGAACTAAGTGGTAAATACTACTTTGTTCCAATTCAAACTCATGATGATTTTCAAGTGCGAACACACTCTAGATTTAAGACAATGGAGAGTTTTATTGAGTATATTATTGCTTCATTTTCTAGATATGCGCCTAAAGATACAATCTTGGTGTTTAAGCACCATCCAATGGATCGTGGCAAAAAAAACTATAGCTCATATATT
This sequence comes from Campylobacter vicugnae, assembly GCF_002139875.1. Lineage (NCBI taxonomy): Bacteria > Pseudomonadati > Campylobacterota > Epsilonproteobacteria > Campylobacterales > Campylobacteraceae > Campylobacter > Campylobacter vicugnae. The sequence continues at coordinate 1,452,557 of NZ_CP018793.1, read as the reverse complement.
AAATATCTATCTAAAATATATAAAATTGAAAACCGTACAATGGCTATATTTGATGTGCATCTACCTACGGTTATTAAAAACTCAAAAGCAGTAGTTTTAATAAATAGCACAGTTGGGCTAAATGCTTTGCATTATGGCAAACCTATTATATGTCTTGGTAAATCTATGTATGATATAGATGGGCTTACTACCAAAGATATAGGATTGGATAATTTTTGGAATATTCAAAAGCCAGTAGATAAGCAACTTTATAGCAAATTTAGATCATATCTAATAGACCATACGCAAGTTATTGGGAGCTATTATTTGCGTGATGGGATTGAATTTAAATGAGTTTCAAGTAATTTGTAACCTTATTTTGATATAATTCTTAAAGCGAAATTTGGAGGATAGAGTGCTAAATGTTATAAGGGCGCTGTTTTTTAGAGAGTTAAAGACTAGATTTGGTAAAAATAGACATCTAGGCTACTTTTGGGTGATTGGCGAACCTTTGATGCAAATTCTTGTGATTACAACTTTGGTAACTTTGATTCGTGAGCATATTAGCAATTTAATAGTTCCTGGTCAAACGCCAGTATTTATGTTTTTGGCGTGTGGAATAATTCCTTTTTTTATGTTTAGAAATATTGTAAATCAACTTATGGGCGGGATAGCTGGAAATTTATCCCTATTTTTTTATAAGCCAGTTCGCCCTATTCATGTTTTTTTAGCTAGAACTCTACTTGAGTTTTATATATATTCAGCAATATTTTTGAGTGTTATGATTTTAGTAAGATGGTTTATAGGTTATGATGTATTGCCACGAGATTTTCTAGCGATGTTTGGATGCGTGGGGCTTATGATGTTATCTGGATTTAGCATTGGTATGATTTTTGCCATTATAACTCACTTTGTAGAGCCTTTAAAAACATTTTTAAATTATATTACTGCGGCCTTATATATTTTATCTTGCGTTATTTTTCCTATATGGATCATTCCAAATGATATTCTTAAATATCTCCTTTATAATCCTATGCTTCACATATGTGAAAGTCTAAAGTATTACTACTTTGATAGTTATCCGCTAGCTGATGGGATAAATTTAATATATCCAGTTGCATTTAATATTGTTATGCTATTTATAGGATTTTGGTTTTATTACTATAAACGCAGAGAATTAGTAGCGAGTAGGCCATGATAAAATTAGATAATTTAACCAAATTTTATCCATTAAGTAATGGGGATAAACACTTTGTTTTTCGTGAGTTTACCTTTACCTTTCCAGATGATTGTAGTATTGGATTAATAGGTAGAAATGGTGCTGGTAAATCTACTCTTATGCGATTATTAAGCGGTGCTGATATTCCAAATGCTGGCAAAGTCATCACTGATAAAAAAATATCATGGCCAGTTGGTTTAGCTGGCGGATTTCAACAATCTCTTTCAGCTAGAGATAATGTTAAGTTTGTAGCTAGAGTTTATGGTTATAAGGGCGAAGCATTAGAAGAAAAGGTTCGTTATATTGAAGAATTTGCTGAGATTGGTAAATATTTTGATGAACCGATGAATACCTACTCATCAGGTATGCGCTCACGCATAGGATTTGGCCTTAGTATGGCATTTGATTTTGACTATTATTTAATAGATGAGGCTGGAGCAGTTGGTGATGCTAAATTTAAGAAAAAAAGCGATGCTATATATAAAGAAAAACTAAGCAATTCTAAGGTTATAATGGTATCGCACAATATGGCTGAGATAAAGCAGTGGTGCGATAAGGTAATCTTAGTAAATAGCGGAATGACTACAGTTTATGACGATGTAGATGAAGGAATTGAAATGTATAAAAGGATATGCAATTGAATAAAAGAGCTATGATCTTAAGATCAATTAAAGATATAAAAAAGCATAAAGAACGCCTAAATAGGCTCGATAGTTTTAAGACTGTGTTATATATAATGGTTGCAGTGATATTTTATTATGCATTTATTGCTGCTGATAGATATGTAAGTGAAGTATCGCTTAGTGTTAAATCTACTGATGGCAGCTCTCCAATAGCGCTTAGCGGGATAGAGAGCTTAGTTGGAATTCCATCTAGTTCTACTGAAGATATTAGATATTTGCAAGAGTATATAAAATCTCTTGATATGCTCAAAAAACTAGATGAAAAGATAAATTTAAGAGAGCTTTATCAAAAACAAAAGTTAGATCTTTTTTTTCGTCTATATTCATCTGATAGTCAAGAGAGTTATTTAAATTATTATAGAGATAGAATTCACACGCTATTTGATGAATCTACAGGGCTTTTAAATGTTGCAGTAGAAGGCTTTAGTCCTGAGGATGCGCAGAGTATATCAGTAGCTATTTTAGAAGAGAGTGAAAGATTTATTAATGAAATTTCACACAATATCGCCAGAGAACAATTAAACTTTGCCCAAGGCGAGTTAGAAAATGCTAAACAAAAATATAAAGAGGCCAAAAATGAGCTTTTAGCATTTCAAAATCAGTATGGAATTTTTGATCCACAAAGTTTAGTGCAAACAAAAGCTGGATTTATCACTGAGATTGAGCTTCAAATCTCTAAAAAAGAGACCGAACTAAATGCTATGAGAAGTTATTTAAATGAAAATGCACCTGAGATTATAGCATTAAAAGCTGAGTTAAAAGCCCATAAAGAACAACTAGAAAAAGAGAGGCGTAAGGTCGCTTCTAATGCTTCAAAAGATCGTCTTAATGATGTTGTAGCACAGTTTGAGGCGTTGTATTTAAATTTAAGTTTTGCTGAAGATGTTTATAAAACTGCAATAACTGCAGTAGAGACTACCAGAATTGAGATAGGTAGAAAGGCTAAGCAGCTAGTAGTAATCCAAAGTCCGCATAAGCCTGAGAGCGCTGCGTATCCTAATAAGATTTATAATATTATTACAATTTTTATTATTTTATCTTTGATTTTTGGTATTGTTAGGCTAGTTCGTGCCATTATTGATGAACATAGGTATTGATGAGTAAAAAACTATATAATAGGAGAATTCTTTTTTTGCTCTTATGACTATATGATTGCGTTATTATCACAGATAATATATTGACGTAAAAGCATTGGATATTTTATTATCTATGTTTGAAGAAGAGCTGGAAGGTTTTTGGTGGCTATACTAAATAGTTTTAATAGATCTATAATAAATTTAATCTTTGATTTTTTGATATTGAATTATAAAAGATAAAAAGCAAAACTCCTATTGATTTATTGAAATTTAAAACAACTCAGCCCTAAAAGGGCTGAATCTTACATTATTACGCTTCTAAAATTGCGCCATTGCTAGCATTGGTTACTAGTTTTTGGTATTGTCTTAGCCATCTGCTATTTATTACTTTACCAGCATATTGCCATTTAGCTTTTCTATTTTCTATCTCTTCATCGCTTAAGCGAACATTGATACTATAATTATCTACATCGATATCGATTATATCGCCATCTTCTAGTAGTCCTATCATACCGCCTTCAGCAGCTTCTGGGCTTACATGGCCGATACTTAGACCTCTTGTTGCGCCGCTAAAGCGTCCATCAGTAATAAGCGCTACATCAGCACCAAGACCACGCCCCATTATAAGGCTAGTTGGGCTTAGCATCTCTTGCATTCCTGGACCGCCTTTTGGCCCTTCATAGCGAAGTACTACTACATCACCTTTGCCCACTTTACCACTACTAATTCCTTCTATGGCTTCATCTTGAGAGTTAAAGCATACTGCCTTACCGCTAAATTGTCTTGAGCCTACTATTCCAGCAGTTTTTATAACACAGCCTTGCTCAGCTAAATTACCAAATAAAATTGCTAAACCGCCAACTTTTGAGTAAGCATTATCTACGGTTCTAATCACTTGAGTGTCTTTTATATCTGCATCTTTGATTCTTTCTAAAATGGTTTGACCTTCTATATTTAAAGCGTCTAAATTTAGCAAATTGCTGTTAAATTTAGCTATTTCATTAATTACTGCGCTTAGGCCTCCTGCACGCTCGATATCTTCCATATGGACAGTTTGTAGGCTTGGAGCAATTTTGGCAATATGCGGCACACTACGGCTAATATCATTAAGCTTAGCTATATCTAATGGAGTGCCGGCTTCACGGCTTATAGCTAGCATATGAAGAATAGTATTTGAACTACCACCCATTGCCATATCTACTACCATTGCATTATGAATTGATTTAGCGTTGATTATATTTCTTATTTTATATTTATCATCTAAAGCAATTTGGCAAATTCTACGAGCTGCGGCTCTTATTAGCTCTTCACGCTCTTTTGTTAGGGCTAATATAGTGCCATTTCCTTTTAGCGCTATACCCATAGCTTCGCATAGAGTATTCATAGAGTTTGCTGTAAACATTCCACTACAGCTACCGCCACCTGGACATGCATTGCACTCTATATGTTTTAACTCTTTTTCATCTATCTGATTTGTCTCATATGCGCCAACTGCTTCAAAGGCTGAGTTAAGATCTAGAGCCTCTCCATGAAGTCCTACACCTGCAGCCATTGGCCCTCCGCTTATGAATATTGTCGGTACATTTACTCTTAAAGCTCCCATTAACATACCTGGGACGATTTTATCACAGTTTGGCATACATACTAAAGCGTCTAAGCAGTGTGCGTTCATTACAGTTTCTACTGAATTTGCTATAATTTCACGACTAGGAAGAGAATATAACATTCCGCCATGACCCATAGCGATACCATCATCTACGCCTATACAGTTAAATTCAAATGGCACACATCCATTTTTACGAATTTCATCTTTTAGAATTTTAGAATATTTATCAAGAAAAAAATGCCCCGGAATAATCTCTATAAAGCTATTTGCTATTCCAATAAATGGTTTATTAAAATCCTCATCTCTAAGTCCTGTAGCTCTTAGTAGAGATCTGTGTGGGGTTCTTGTATATCCCTTTTTTATATCATCACTTCTCATTATAACTCCTTTTAATCTATCTCTTTTTTTGGTTTGCATAGTAAAAATAGGTATATATACCCTACTACACCAGCCGCAAAACTAGCTAAAAGTATAGCAAGTTTATCAGCATGGTAAAATGCTGGGCTATCATGGTAAGCTAGTGCGCCTACAAATAGACTCATAGTAAAGCCAATACCAGTTAGAATGCATACTCCATAGAATTGTAGCCAGTTAGAACCTTCTGGAAGTTTAGCAAATCCAAGCTTGATAAAGATAAAGCTAAATAAAAATACGCCAAATTGCTTACCAAAAAATAGGCCAAAAAATATACCCATACCTACCGAATTTATCAGCTGTTTAGGATCGACTCCGGCTAATCCTACTCCAGCATTTACAAAAGCAAAAACAGGCAATATAAAGTAGCTTGTAATGCCGTGGAGATCTTTTTCAAGCTCTTCTAGCATATTTTTACCCTCTTTATCAACCATTGGGATAAAAAATGCTGCTACAACTCCAGCAATAGTTGCGTGTACTCCACTTTTTAATACGCTAAACCATAGTATCATGGTCAATACTAAAAAGACCGATTTTTTACTAATTTTTAGGCGATTTAGGATAAATAGCACGATTAAGCACGCAATTGCTACACCAAAAGATAGCGGCGAGAGTTCAGAAGTATAAAATAGAGCTATAATTACAATGGCACAAAGATCATCAATAATAGCCAAAGTTAGTAAGAAAATTTTTAATGAGCTAGGAACTCTTTTGCCCAAAAGCATCAAAACCCCAAGAGCAAAAGCTATATCAGTGGCTGTAGGTATAGCCCAGCCTCTTATAGCAAAATCATCACCGTGATTAAATCCCCAAAAGATAAGTGCTGGACAGATAACTCCACCAAGAGCTCCAATTATTGGAAGTGCGATTTGGCTAGGATTTGATAATTCGCCTTCTACAATTTCACGTTTAAGCTCAAGTCCAACGACGAAGAAAAATATCGCCATAAGTCCATCATTAACCCATAAAATCAATGGTTTAGCCAAAGTAAATTCTCTAAAACCAACGCTAAATTCAGATCTTAAAATTTCTTGATAAAAGTGACTTAAAAAGCCATTTTGAAAAACTAGAGCTAAAATTGTAGCGATAATTAGCAAAACACCACTAAAGCTTTCATGTTTTATGAAGTTTTTAATAAAATTTAGACTCATTTTTACTCCTATCTTATGATCTCTTTTATTAGTAGTTGAGGGGTGATTAGCCCACGGAATGAATTTTTAGCAATTGTTACTAAGATATCGATATTTTCTCCTATTTTTGGCAGGTAATCAAAGTTGAAAAATACCGCTTCTAGTGTTTTGCTATCTTTTTGCAGTATGATTTTTAGATGTGATTCCTCCTTACCTATCTTTTTAGCTGATTTAACTGTAGCATCTTTGAGTTCAAAAAGCGGGCGTGGGTTTTTTTGTCCATATGGTTCAAAAAACTCCAAAATCTCTAAAAGTTCATAATCAATTACCGCTGGGTCGATCTGACCTAAAATCTCATCATTATCACTAAAATCATATAATTCTTGTAAGAAGCAAGATTGATTTATAGCAGTTTTAAATTTACTTAAATTTGCACTTTCTATTACGATTCCAGCAGCGCCTTTATGTCCGCCATATCCATATAGAAGATTTTCGTGAGAGGCAATAAGTGAGAGAATATCAAATTTACCTACACTTCTAGCACTTCCTTTGGCTCTATTTCCATCTATGCTAAATACAATAGCTGGTTTTTTATACTTTTTAGCTAATCTGCTAGCTACAATTCCTATTACACCCTCATGCCACTCATCGCCCCATGTAACGATAATATCCTCATTTTCATCTATATCATTTTGGCTAGATTCAAAAAGGGCTTTTTCTTGAGCTTTTCTTGAGGCGTTAAATTCGCAGATTTTATCTAGATACTCATTTGCTTCGGTTAAATTCTTAGAGCGTAAAAATTCATATGATATGGTTGCATCATCTATCCTGCCAGCTGAATTAATAAGCGGTGCAATCAAAAAGCTAATATCATCAAATTCAAATTTTTCTTTATTATAATAATTTTTTATCGCTTCAAAACAGGCTCTTTTACTAGAGTTTATCCTAGCTAATCCTAGACGAACTAAAATTCTATTTAAATCTCTTAATTCCATCATATCAGCTATTATGGCAAGGGTTAAAAGATCAAGGAATTTAGCCATATCGTAGTTTTTTAGATTGCAGACCTCTTTTAGAGCGCCAATTAAATACCAAGCTACTTGAGCGCCACAAATTTCAATATTTGGGAAAGTACAGGCCTCTTGTTTTGGATTGATTATTGCATATGCTTCTGGTAGTGTAGGAAGAGGCATATGGTGATCGGTGATGATTAAATCAATCCCTTTTGCTTTACAAATTTTAGCAGCTTCAATAGCGCTAATTCCATTATCTACTGTAATAATTAAAGTGGCATTTTCTAATTCATTTATAATCTCTTCATTTAATCCATAGCCATCTTTAAATCTATTTGGAATTTTGATAATAAAATTAGCAGACATATCGCTTAAAAACTCAGCCATAATGGCTGTGCTTACGATTCCATCTACATCATAATCACCAACGACAGCGATCAATTCATCATTTTGAATCGCCTCTTTAATTCTTTTGGCTGCCTTGAAGGTATCTTTTAACTCACAAGGCAGTGGAATTTGAGATAGTTTAGTATGGATATCGTTGCTAAAACGACTGCTTAATAGCTCTTTTATAGCCTCTTTATCTAGCATTTTTATATTCTATCCCAGCTTTGATAAGTCCTAATATCACAGGATTTGGCTTGGTTAATCTAGATGTAAATTCTGGATGAAACTGAACACCTAGGAAAAATGGATGATCTTTGATCTCTACAGCCTCTATAAGTCCATCACTCTCACCGCTTACTATTAGACCAGCTTTTTCAAATTCGGCTCTATATTTTGGGTTTGCTTCATATCTATGGCGGTGACGCTCTTTAATCTTATTTGCATTATTATAGATTTTTGCTAATAGTGAGCCTTTTAGCAAGTCGCACTCATATCCGCCAAGTCTCATAGTGCCACCAAGTGGGCTTGTGTGAGTTCTTAGCTGTTTATTTCCATTTGCATCAATAAAGCTGTCTATTAGATATATAATAGGATTTTTGCAATTCTCATCAAATTCGATTGAGTTTGCATCTTCTAATTTTAGTACATTTTTAGCAAATTCTATCATACTTAATTGCATACCAAGACAGATTCCTAGATATGGAATTTTATTCTCTCTTGCAAATTTGATCGCTTCTATTTTGCCGCTTACGCCACGAGATCCAAATCCTCCAGCTACTAGTATAGCATCAGACTCCTTTAGCGTATCAGATACATTATTAGAATCTATTTTTTCACTATCACACCATTGTATATTTACTTTTGTATCTAGATTGGCTCCAGCGTGAATAATACTTTCAGTTAAGCTTTTATAGCTCTCTTTTAAATCTATATATTTACCTACAAATGCAAGATTAACCTCTGTGCTAGGAGCTATTACTCTTTTTACTAGATTATCCCAATTTTGCATATTTGGCTTAGGATTTTTAAGATTTAAATTTTGAGCTATTGGCTCAAGGATATTTTGATTTAAAAAGCTTAATGGGACTTGATATATGCTTTGCATATCTGGGCTTTCTATGACTGCATTTCTTTCTATACCACAGCTTGCTGCTATTTTATCTTTTAGCTCTCTATTTAGTGGCATTTCAGTGCGACAAATGATCATATCTGGACTTATACCTATGCGTCTTAATTCGCCTACGCTGTGCTGAGTTGGCTTGGTTTTTAGCTCGCCAGCTACTTTGATATATGGCACTAATGTCAAGTGGATAAACATTCCATTTGACTTGCCTACTTCACTTCTAAGCGCTCTAATAGCTTCTAAAAATGGAAGACCCTCAATATCGCCTACAGTTCCACCTATTTCTACTATTAAAATATCATTGCCTTCGCCAGCTTTTTTAATACGATCTACTATATCGCCTACGATATGCGGGATAACTTGTATAGTCTTTCCTAAGTAATCACCACGACGCTCACGCTCTATAACTGAGCTATAAACCTTACCAGTTGTAAAGTTATTATCTTGAGATAGATCCTCATCTAAAAATCTTTCATAATGCCCTAAATCTAGATCTGTCTCAGCGCCATCATCAGTGACAAATACTTCGCCATGTTCAAGTGGGCTCATAGTTCCAGGATCGACATTTATATATGGATCTGCTTTTAACATACTTACTTTATAGCCTACATTTTTAAGCAGTGTAGCAATGCTTGCTGCTGCGATACCTTTGCCTAAACTACTTAATACTCCACCTGTAACAAATATATATTTCGTCTCTTTACTCATAACTATTCCTTGATTAATTGGGCGATTATATCAAAATTATTTTTACTATCTGATTAAAAATTATAAACTAAATTTAATTTTTGACAATTTTTAAAGCGTTTTATAATATAAATTTTCATATAATCAGTTCATATAATCTATAATAATTAAATTAAAATAAAGGTACTAGGTATGAGATCTTCTATTGCGCTATCATTTATCCTTCCTATTTATCTATTTGGTGTGAGTGATTTTGAATTAATCAATCATGTTGATAAAGATGTAACTGGCGATGGTGTGTATGTAGGCGTGATTGATAGTGCGATAAATAAAGATCATCCAAGTCTCGCAGGAAAAATTTTGGGGCAAGAGTATTCTACTTATAATGGTAAAACTTATGAGCCAAATTTTTCAGTCGATACGCATGGTAGTCATGTAGCTGGAATTATTGTAGCTGCAAAAGACGAAAGTGAAAAGGTTGAAGGCGTAGCAACTGGAGCTAAAATTTATGGCGTTCAGATAACTGGGCATAATACTACTGGTGGCTATGAATTTAAATATCCAAATATTTATGATTATTATTTTAATAAAAATGTAAAAGTAATAAATAATAGCTGGAATACTGAAACTTATCCTATATCAGGGTTAAATTCGCTAACTAGTACTTCAGAAAACTTTTTAACCGATTTTAAAACCCCAGCATTTTTTCTTAATACTATTAAATCAAATTCAGCGGCTAATGATTTAATAAAATTATCAAAAGAAAAAAATACGCTTAGCGTATTTGCTGCTGGAAATGAGGGGATTATTAGTCCAGGCTTAATGGGTTTAATACCATATTATGATGAGAGCATGAGAAGCTTTATTACTGTTGGGGCTTTAGATAGTTCTAAAATCACAAAAAATGATAAAGGCCAATTTGTAATCAGTCTAGAAGGTGCTACTTTATATTCAAATGGATTAAAAGGTGCTTATAACTTTGGTTTAGTTGCACCTGGTACAAATATTAAAAATGTAAATGGAAGTTATGGTGAAGATATAGGTATTTTATCTACTAAGATAGATAACGATAAATATAGAAAATTAAGTGGCACATCAATGGCAACCCCAATGGTAACTGGTGCAGCTGCTTTGGTTGCTGAAAAATTTAAATTTTTAGATGGTAAGCAGATTGCAGATGTTTTGCTTTCTACTGCCAATAGAGATTATGTAGCTCCAAAGATTATAGTAAAAGAAACAACAACGGGAACAACTTTTTGCGATAATGGTCAGGTGTGTCCTACGAATACAAAATATACTGTATTTTATATAGATAATAAAATTCCTAGAATGGATAATGGTGAGATAGATGAAGAAGCCGTAGAGATGGATTTGATTTTATCTAATTATTTTGATAGCGGCTGGGAATATGATCGTATGAGTAATATGAAGGGTATTGATGATGATGAATATCCTTGGGTTCAAGAGATTACCAAAGAGGATTTATTTGGTCAGGGGATTTTAGATATTGATAAGGCTTTAAATGGTATTGGGATTTTGGACGCAAATAGATTGAGCGATAGCGATGTTAAAAGTGAATACGGAGAAACTGCAGTCTATTATTCTTTAGATACTCAAGGCAATAACGCTGAATTTAGTAACGATATAAGCCAAAGAAAATGGGATATAAAAACTCATAACGAAAAAGCTGATAATTTACCTAAAAATTTAAATGATTTAAATGTCGGTTTAATCAAAACTGGTGCTGGGATTTTAACTCTAAGTGGAACGAATACTTACGAAGGTGCTACGGTTATTAATGAAGGTGGATTAAATTTAAAAAGAACTGGCGATAAAGGTGGCCAAATCGCCGGAAATGTCTATGTAAATAATGGCTCAACACTAAGTGGTAATGGAGTTATTAAAAAAAATTTAACCAATGATAGCTCAATCGTCCGTCCAGGCAACGCCGATCTAACTGATTTAACAGTAGAAGGCACATACACTCAAAAAGGGGCAAACTCAAAACTTATCTTAGATTTTGGTAATGATAAAAACTCAAAATTAATTGCTCAAGATTATAATATTCAAACTGGAGAATTAGAATATAATCCACTTCAACAATATTTTACTGTTGATAAGGAAGTAAAAATTGAATTAGATAATTTGGCTAATTATATAGACAAATTTAATAAAGTTACTGTAGCAAGTAATAATAGTATTGGTTTTGAAATAAAACTTGATACCGACAAAACTACAATTAATAAAGACCCAAATTCAAATCCAATTCAACCTGAAACTGAAAATTCAAATAATCAAAGCAGTAGCACAACCCCAAGCATAGGTGAGTCTAGCACCAATAACGGCTCTACTAATAGTGGCTCAAATAGTGATAATCAAAATAGTACTGAAAATACCGGTAATTCAAGCAACTCACAAAACGGACAAAACAACACTCAAAGTGCTGGCGGCTCAAACTCAGATAGTACAAATTCAAACTCAAATACTCAAAATTCACAAACTAGCGGAAGTTCTCAAGATCAAAACTCTCAATCTAACATAAATCAAAACAATAGCCAAAACTCTAATCAAACAGGACAAAATGGCAATCATAATGATATAAATCTACCTTCTGATAATCAAAATAATAATCCAGGAGAAAATTCAAATATAAATCAAAATGGCGGAAGTATAATAGTTACTCCTAACGGACAAAACAACACTCAAAGTGCTGGCGGCTCAAACTCAGATAGTACAAATTCAAACTCAAATACTCAAAATTCACAAACTAGCGGAAGTTCTCAAGATCAAAACTCTCAATCTAACATAAATCAAAACAATAGCCAAAACTCTAATCAAACAGGACAAAATGGCAATCATAATGATATAAATCTACCTTCTGATAATCAAAATAATAATCCAGGAGAAAATTCAAATATAAATCAAAATGGCGGAAGTATAATAGTTACTCCTATAGTTAAGCAAAATGCCTATGCTAGTAGCTCACAAGAACTTAGCCAAACAATAAGAGATATTAGAAGTAAGAGTAATTTAAATAAAGATTATAAAAAGTTTTTTACGGCACTTGATTCTAGCAGCGAATCAAACTACAAATCAACTATAAGTCGCATAGAGGGCAAATCCATAGGAAATACAGTATCTATAAATAGCCTATCTCACTCAAATTTTACTAAAAATAATATGCTATTTGGCCTAAATCCTGCAAGCTCAACCCTATTTGCCTATAATCAAAATCCATACGATAATGGCGTGATGGTAGCCTCTGTTGCTAGTGATTATGCTATTGATTTGGGGCTTTTTACTGCACCAAAAGATTACTGGTATATCAATCCTACATATAAACGATATAATGGTGATGATTTTGATGGATATCAAAGCGGTGTGAGTTTAAATTTGGCTCAGCATATAGATAATGATGGGCTTATATCTTATGGAATTGGCGTTAGTAGCTCAAAATTGGACTTTGATGATGCAGCAACATCTAAAAGCTCTAATATAGATATGGCGATAAATTATACTCACGATTTTGGTGAATTTAAGCTACTTAGTGGTGGGGCATTTATGATCTCATTTAATGAAAATGATAGAGTAGTAGATAACAATTTAAATAGTGAATATAATAGTTATAGTGGTAGCTTGCAACTTGGTGTAGCTAAGGATTTTAGGCATTATAGTATTGTTGTTACTCCGCTTGGATATTTAGGCTATGGTAAAATTTATCAAGAGAGCTTTAAAGAAAGTGGTGGTATATTTGCTAAAAATTACGATAGTATAAATCACGATTTATACACAGTTGGCGTGGGGTTAAATTTAGCCTATGAAGGTAGTGATGAAAAAAGTAGATATACAGGTTATATTATTTATGAAAGAATGCTAGATGGCTACAATATGGACGCTAGTGCTGAATTTAATGATTTTAAGGGACAGAAATTTAGTCAAAGATATCACTTAGATAAAAATAGGTTAAATCTTGGCGTTGGAGCTGAATACGCCTTTAATAGTGGTTATTTTGCTAAATTTGGCATTGGTAGCGAGTTTGCTACAACTAGTGATAATTATAATCTCTCAGTTACATTTGGTAAAAGATTTTAATAAAACCTACTTCATAAATTTAGGCTTTTTAGCCTAAATTTAATTATTAAAAGATATAATCTTGCATTTATTTTAAGGAGTTTTTGTGAGGTTTATTATTTTTTTTATATTTTTAGCTAGTTATGCTTTTGGTATTAGCGTTACTGATATGCGTGGTAAAAGCGTAGAAATTCCACAAAATTTAACTAAAATAGCCACTATTAGCGATGGATTTGTCGAGGGAGTTTTAACCCATCTTGGAGAGATAGATAAGGTAAGTGCTATATCCTCTTGGTCTTTTAAAAGAGATTATAAATATATTATTAAAGGCAAAGATAAAGAGAGACAATATGCTGGATTAAATACTATGAAAGCACTTCATCCATGGCTTAATGACCTTCCGTGTTTTAACTCACCTCAAGGCAATATTATAAATTATGAAACACTTATTACATCTAAACCAGAACTAATTATACTTCGCGTTGGCGATTGCACCGTAGGTGGTGCAGATAAAGCAGCATTAGAAAAAACACTATCGATACTAGAAGCTACTAAGATTCCTTTAGTAGTGTTATATTCGCCCACATATACTAAAGATTTAGCCACTATGAAAGATGAGATGAGAATAATAGGCGATATATTTAGCAAAAGCCAAAAGGCTCTAGCTTTATATGATTATATAACTAGCATAGAAAAGATGGTGCAAGATAGAGTAAAAAATGTAGTAAATAAGCCAAATATCTTGTATTTAGGTCTTAGTTTAGCTCTTAAAAAAAATGGAGCTAGTGCAATCACATATGGCTTAGATACGCCAGAATCTTGGGTATTAGAAAATATAGTAAATGCCAAAAATGCATTTAGACAAAGTGGCGGTTCTAGAGTTATGCTTAGTGCTGAGCAAATTTATAGCTTAAATCCAGATGTAATACTACTACCAACTTATAATGGTTATCATCCAGCATTTGAAATTTATGAAAGTGAAGGATACTCAAATTTAAATCAATTAAAAGCTATAAAAGAACAAAGAGTATATTCGCTTCCATGGACTCCGATGAACTGCTCTAGAAGATTAGAGTATCCATTGGAGATTTTAATTATAGCTAAGGCAGCTTATCCGCAACTATTTAAAGATATTAATATTGGAGAGTTTGCTCTTGAGTTTTATAAAAAACTTTATAATGTAGATGATGATGGAGCTAAAATGCTTAGAAAAACTCAGTTGATAGATTGGACGCAGCAGTTTTGAGAGTCGTTTTAGCTATATGTTTGCTATTTATTTTGCTTATATTTGCAGTGATTTTTTCACTTCTTAGTGGAAATTTAGATCTAAGCGTAGGTGATGTAATTGCTGTAATTTTGTATAAATTTTTTAATATCGGGCAGATAGATGCGGCCAATGAAATTGTGGTTTGGAATTTGAGATTTCCTAGGATTTTGATGGCTATTTTGGCTGGATTTGCATTAGCTGGAGCTGGAGCTATATATCAAAGCATATTCAGAAATCCATTAGTAGAGCCTTTTATCTTAGGTGCGAGTTCTGGAGCGAGCTTTGGAGCTAGTCTTGCGATACTTTTACCAACTATATTTATATCTTTAGAGCTTAGTGCTTTTGGATTTTCGCTTTTGGCTGTATTTGTGGCTTATATTTTAGCTTTTAATAGAAATATTACAAATAGCGTATCGCTAGTACTCTCAGGCGTTATTGTAGGATCTATTTTTAGTTCGCTTGTGGGGATTATGAAGTATATAAGCGAAGATACACAGCTAAGAGAGATTACGTTTTGGATGATGGGAGGACTATATCATACTAGCTGGCATGATATATTTATAAATGCTATTTTTGGCTTGCCGTGTTTTATTTTAGCTATTTTATTTGCTTGGAAGTTAAATTTGCTTAGTTTAGGCGATGAAGAGGCTAGATCGCTTGGCGTAAATCCTCAAGTTTATAAATGCTTTTTTATTGTTATAGCTACACTTATGAGTGCTTTAAGCGTAGCTAGTGTTGGAATTATTGCGTGGATTGGGCTTATGATGCCACATGCTGCTAGAATGCTTATTGGGGCTGATAATAGAGTTATATTGCCAATTGCTGGACTTTTGGGTGCTATATATTTGATTATATGTGATACTCTTGCTAGAACTTTAAGCAGTGGAGAAATTCCAGTAGGAATTATCGTTTCGCTTCTTGGTGCGCCATTTTTACTTTGGATTTTAAAGGTTAGAAGTGCAGAACACTTTAGATAAGATAATTGTTGAAAATTTGAGCTTTAGCTATGAGAAAAAAGAGATTTTACATAAAATTTCATTTGAGCTTAAGCAGGGTGATTTGCTTGGTCTAATGGGATCAAATGGTAGTGGCAAAACCACGCTTATTAAGTCATTAATGGGGTTTTTAAAAGCTAATTATAGTAGATATTTAATATTTGATAAAGAGTTTAAAAAGCTAAATATATCGCAAATTTCAAAACTCATCTCCTATGTTCCTCAAGCTAGCAATTTACCATTTAATTATACTCTTTTTGAAGTTGTGCTAATGGGTAAATCGCCACATTTTGGCGGGGTTTTTGGTTGTAGTAAAGATGATATAAATGCAGTAAATCAAGCTATGGAGTTGGTTGGAATTTCACAGTTTAAAGATAGAAATTTTAGCCATCTTAGTGGCGGCCAAAAACAGCTTGGATTAATAGCTAGAGCTATTGTCCAAGATTGTCCTATTATGATTTTAGATGAGCCTACAAGTGCTTTAGATTTTCATAATCAAATTTTAATTTGGAAAGTGATGCACTCTTTATCTAAAAATGGTAAAACCATAATCATTTGCAGCCACGAACCAAATCATATATTTTGGTTTGCTTCTAAGGTGCTTGCAATTAAAGATGGAAAGACTTTAGCCTTTGGCAAAAGCTCTCAAACAATCAATGAGATATTATTAGAAAATATTTATGGTTCAAATTATAAAATTGGCTCTTTAGCAAACCAAAAAATTATATACTATTCAATCAATTAAAAGGAGATAAAATGGCAAAAGTAGCTGTAATGATGGCAGATGGCTTTGAAGAGATTGAGGCTTTAAGCGTAGTAGATATTTTACGCCGTGCTGATGTAGATGTAAGTATGGTATCGCTTAATAATAGCATTGAAGTTCAAGGCGCACATGGTGTTAGCTTAAAAGCTGATATAACATTTGATGAGTATGAGTTTAAAAATGCTGATATGATTGTCTTACCTGGCGGATTACCTGGTGCTGAACACTTAGCTAAAAGCCATAAACTTGGTCAAAAACTAAAAGAAGCAAAAGCAGATAATAAAAAATTAGCAGCTATCTGTGCAGCTCCATGGGCGCTTAGTAGTGCTGAGGTTTTAGGTAGTGAGTATACTTGCTATCCAGGATTTGAAGCTACTGTAAATCATACTGGATATAATCCAAATAAAAATGTAGTAGTAGATGGTAATATAATCACCTCTCGCGGTCCAGCTACTGCTATGGAATTTGCTTTAGAATTGGTAAAAGAGCTGTGTGGTGAGCAAAAATATAGTCAGATAAAATCTGGACTTTTATTCTAAATTGGTAAATTTGTAACATCAAAAGATAAAAATTTGCTAATTGTATCTTGATTTTAAATTTATTGTAGAATTTTTTTGAAATTTAGATATGATTAGTAATCGCATTTGCGTAAATAACAAAAAGGATGTTACTGTGTTAAACATATATGTAAGCAATCTACCATATCGTCTAAGCAATGAAGAGCTTAGAGATATTTTTGCTGCTTATGGAGAAGTAAGCAGAGTAAAAATAGTAAAAGACAAAGATACAAATCGCTCTAAAGGGTTTGGCTTTGTTGAGATGCCAAATGATGATGAGGGTAAAAGAGCAATAGCAGAGTTAAATGACAAAGATGTTGGCGGTAGAGCTCTTAGAGTCAATGAGGCAAGACCAAGAGAGTAGGATATATTCCTACTTTTTGGTTTGATTTATAACTTCAAAATATTTATATAGTAAGCCAAATTTTAATTAAATAATTATAAAATATTCAAATTTTAGATTATGGAGAACATATGCTAAATCAAGAAGAAGAATTTGTAACCATAAAGGTGAAAAAATCAAAATTAAAATATGAAGAAGAGCTAAAAAAACTTCAAATTGAGTTTTTGAAATTTCAAACTTATGTTAAAAAAGAGGGGCTAAAGGTTTTAATAATCTTTGAAGGGCGTGATGCATCAGGTAAAGGCGGCACAATCAAAAGATTAATAGAGCATACAAACCCAAGAGGATGTCGTGTAGTTGCTCTAGAAAAGCCAAGCGATGTAGAAAGAACTCAATGGTATTTTCAGCGTTATAGCGATCACTTACCAAGTGCTGGAGAGATAGTAATATTTGATAGGAGTTGGTATAATAGGGCTGGAGTTGAGCCTGTTATGGGATTTTGTACAAAAGAGGAGCATAGGGAGTTTTTACGCCAAGTTCCTAAATTTGAAGAGATGATAGTAAGCTCAGGGATTATTTTATTTAAGTTTTATTTCTCAGTATCAAAAGAGGAGCAAAAAAAACGCTTTAAAGAGCGTAAAAATGACCCATTAAAGCAGTATAAATTATCTCCAGTAGATGAGAAGAGCCAAGAATTATGGGATCAATATACAATTGCTAAATACTCAATGTTATTAGCTTCAAATACTCCATATGCGCCTTGGTCAATCATTGTAAGCAATGATAAGAAAAGGGCTAGAATAAATGTATTTAAACATATCCTAAGTAATGTAAATTATAGTGATAAAATCAGCCAAAAAGAGCTAAAAGTAGATAGTGAAATTTATAGAAGCGGTAGTGCTGAAATTCAAAAAATGGAAGAAAATTTTAATCAAGAACGCATTAAGGCTAGGGATTAAGGTTAATTTGCTATAATATAGCCTAAAAATTTATCAAGGAAAAATATGTCAAAAGTATGGAAATTTGGTGATAATATCGATACAGATGTAATAATAGCTGCTAGATACCTAAATACTAGCGACCCAGAGATTTTAGCTAAGTATGTAATGGAAGATGCAGACAAAGAATTTAGCTCTAAGGTTAAAGCTGGCGATTGCATTGTAGCGGGTGAAAACTTTGGTTGTGGAAGTAGCCGTGAGCACGCTCCAATTGCGATTAAAGCAGCTGGAATAAGTGTCGTCATTGCTAAATCATTTGCTAGAATTTTTTATAGAAACAGCTTTAATACCGGTCTTTTAATTTTAGAGTGCGCTCAAACTGATAGCATTAATGAAGGCGATGAATTAGAGATTGATTATAGTGGTGGAATTATTAAGAATTTAACTCAAAATTGCGAATACAAATTTGAGCCGATTCCAGAGTTTATGCAAGAGTTGGTTAAATCTGGTGGCCTAATCAATTATGCTAAAAGCACTCTATAAGGATAGTTATGAAAAGTTATAATATTTGCGTTATCAAAGGTGATGGCATAGGCCCAGAGATTGCTGATGAGGCGATAAAGGTTCTTGATAGTGTAAGTGCTAAATTTAATTTTAGTTTGAATTATGAGTATTTTTTAATGGGTGGGGCTGCAATTGATGTTTTTGGTGAGCCTCTACCTGATGAAACTCTAGATGGTGCTAGAAGAAGTGATGCGGTTCTTTTTGGTGCGATTGGTGGAGAGAAGTGGGATAATCTACCTAGACATCTACGCCCTGAGAGCGGTCTATTAAAGCTTAGAAAATCACTTAATGCATATGCGAATTTGCGTCCGGCTATGATTTATGATGAGCTAATCAATGCTTCAACTCTTAAAGCTGAGGTTATAAAGGGTGTAGATATCTTAGTTGTTAGAGAGCTAACTGGTGGATTATATTTTGGTCAGCCAAGAGAGAAGCTAGAAGATAGAGCTTATAATACAATGGCATATACAGTTAGCGAGATTGAAAGAATTGCTAAAATTGCCTTTGAAGCAGCTATGAAAAGACGCAAAAAAGTCTGTATGGTAGATAAAGCAAATGTATTAGAAACTAGTCAATTATGGCGTGAAGTAACTGCTAAAGTAGCACAAAACTATCCAGAAGTTACTTTAGAATATATGTATGTAGATAATGCAGCTATGCAGCTTGTAAGATACCCAACAGGATTTGATGTTATTTTGACTGAGAATTTATTTGGAGATATATTAAGCGATGAAGCAAGTATGGTATGTGGTTCTATCGGCTTACTTCCTAGTGCTTCTATGGGTGGAGATGTAGGTATATATGAGCCAATTCACGGAAGCGCTCCAGATATCGCAGGACAAGGGATTGCAAACCCGATTGCAATGATTCTCTCAGCTGCAATGATGTTAAGATATGCCTTAGGTGAAAATGATGCAGCAAACTGCATAGAAAACGCTATAAAAGCTGTATTAAAAGATGGATATAGAACCAAAGATATTGCTAAATTTGACGCAGTAGAGATCTGCACTACAAGCGAAATTGGCTCTATAATTAGCGATTATATCAAAAAACAATGAGAGGTACAATCACAGAGGCCTTGATTTATGAAAATCAAGGTTTAAGAGATGAGGCTTTAGAAGTTTATAAAAATATTTTAAAAAACGACCCAAGCAATCAAGAGGCGCGCTCGGCCATTAGAAGGTTAAGCGGCCTAAAGCGTAAAGATGGCGAAACAAACGAGCAGATGTTAGAGTTTTATCTAAATTTAAAAGAGGGCGATGCTGCTGGAATTAGAGAATTTAAAAGGTGGTTGATAAAAATATGAAATTAGAAGATATTGCAAAATTTACTATCAATGAGGTTAATGCCGAGCTACAAGGCACAAGTGATGCTGTGGCAAAAAATGGGTTTATAGTAGAAGAAGCTAATGAATATACGCCAAACGATTTTGCTAAAAAAGAGCCAGCAAAGAGCGAATTTGAATTGGTAAAAGAGCCAACTATCCAAATAAATCAAGCACCAATCAGACAAACTCCAGAGCCAGTTAAACAAAATAACGCTACGCAAATTAAAGAGATTTTAGCTGCTAAGGTAGCCTCTATTGATAATATGGATAAAACAAATGATGAGCATATAGGCTCTAGTGAAATGCTGTATCTACAAGGGCTTAAGGAGAAAATTGGGGTTTTATTTGAAGGGCTAAACAGTGCAGATGATAGCAATAGCGAGTTTAGGCTAGATATGACAATTAAATTTTTGGAATTTGCACTTGCTAGTATCGAAAATAGGCTATCAAATATCTCAAAATAGCGATTTTGATGAACTTAAAAATTTACTTTTAAACTATACAAAACGAGCCTATTTAGTTGGTGGATCAGTACGAGATGCGTTTTTAGGTATAAAATCAAAAGATTATGATATTGAAATTTATGATATAGAACCAGCTAAATTTGACTCTTTAATGCAAGAGTGTGGCGCTATAGGCGTTGGCAAAAGTTACTTTGTCTATAAGTTGAAAAATTATGATTTGAGCCTACCAAGAACTGAGTCTAAAAGCGGATATGGTCATAAGGGTTTTAGTGTAGAGTATTGCAATGATGAGCGTCTAGCTAGCTTACGGCGTGATTTTACTATTAATTCAATTATGGTAAATATCTTTACTGGAGAGGTATTGGATTTTTGGGGTGGAATTGCTGATTTAGAAGCTAAAAAGCTTAGAATTACAAATGAAAAAAGCTTTAGCGATGATAGCCTTAGAGTTTTGCGTGGAGTTCAATTTGTTTCTAGGTTTAATCTAACTTGTGATTTAAAAAGCTTAGAGATTATGAAAGCAATTAATATAGATGATTTAAGTGCAAATAGAGTATATATGGAGCTTGAAAAGTTTTTTGTAGCTAAATTTAAGATTCAAGGGCTTAATCTATTAAAGCTACTTAATCTTGATAAAAAACTTTTTGGGGTTGAGTTTGATGAGGGATTTACTAGATTAATCAATAGTAAAATTTGCGTCAATAAAGCTTCGTTTTTATACTATCTTATAAATTACTACTATATTGATGGCAAATCTCTTATCTCTAGACTTGCTTTGCCAAATTGCTATTCTATATCTTATAAACAGCCATTTTTAAGGCGAGTAAGTAAATTTGAACTACTTAAAATCGCCCTTGATATGCCGCTTTGTCAGTGGCTTGGACTTGATAGTAAAAGACGCATAAAGATGGCGCAAGCGCTTGGAATTTATGAACATAAATTTAGCCCAAATATCGATACTAGCGCTATTTTGTGTGTTGGCAAGGCTTATGGCGATGAGCTAAAACGACTTAGAATTCAAGCTATAAAGGATTATTTAAATGGTTGCAATTGATCTTGGAAGCAATACAATCAGAGCTTGTAAAATGGAGTTGCTTAGTAGTGGTTTGTTTGAGTGCGTTTATAGCTTTGAGCGTATTGTTGGTTCAGCTCGTGGGCTAAGCCATACTGGATTAGCCACAGATGCTATAGAGCGCATTAGAACAGCAGTGGCTCAGCTTTGTGCTGAGGCGTCATTTAGCTCTAGTATCGCAGTTGCGACTGAAGCTTTTAGACAAGCAGCAAATTCGGCTGAATTTTTTAGGCAAATTAGGGCTGAATTTGGTATTGAATTTAATATTATTAGTGGTGAAGTTGAAGCATATTTAACCCGTTTAGGTGTAGAAAATCGTGCTAAAATTTTAAATCTTAATCTAAAAGATTCTCTTTTAATCGATCTTGGTGGAGCTAGTACAGAGATTAGTTTTGGCAAGGTAAGTCGTAGTTTTAGCTTTGGGATTATCACAGCTCTTGAGAGTGATAAGAGGGCTGAGATATCAATGGCTATGGAGTTTATTAAGCAGTTTAAATTCAACAATATTATTTTAACTTCTGGCGTACCTACAACAGTCGCAGCGCTTAAGCAAGGGTTAAATTATGCTAATTATAGAGCAGATTTGATAAATGGAGTGCAGATTAAAAATACAGATTTAAACTGGGCGGCAAATTTGCTAAAAACTACACCAAATAAAGATGAGCTAGTAGGTAAAAATCGTGCCGATTTGATTGTTAAAGGGTGTGAGATTTTATCAAATTTAGTAGGGTTTAGCCCGTGTATAGTGATTGATGATGGTTTGCGAGAGGGTCTTTTTATAGCAAAAAAATTAAATTTAAAGGAGATAAAATGAGCGTAAAAGCACAAATTTTAAATGATATAAAAGTAGCGATGAAAGCTGGAAATAGTTTTGAAAGAGATACATTGCGTATGATAAACTCTGCTTTTAAGCAAATTGAAGTTGATGAGAGAATAGAGCTAGATGATGCTAGAATTTTTACTATTTTGCAAAGCGAGATTAAGCGTCGCAATGAATCAGCTACGCAGTATAAAAATGGAGGCAGAGACGACCTAGCCCAAAAAGAACTAGGCGAGATAGAGATTATCTCTAGATATCTACCAAAACAGCTTAGCGATGAGGAATTAAATGCTAAAATATCAGAACTAATCGCTCAAAATGGTTTAAATGGGATTAAAGATTTAGGCTTATTGATGAAATTAGCCAAAGATGCTATTGGCTCAGCGTGCGATGGTAGGCGTATGAGCGAAGCTGCCAAAAAGGCACTTTCATAGTTTAAATTCGCCCCATTTAGGGGCTTTATTATTTGCAGTTATATGTGGCTGTTGCTGATAGGGTTTGGCTCTGTTTAGACTCTATTGGCGTTTGGGTTGATTTTAGGTTTGCATATACTGCTGGGTGGCTAGTTCCAGTAAAATCAACACTATTTAATACACAATTTTTACCAAGCTCATTTGAGTAAAGCTGTGCTTTTTGTATAGCGCTATTTAATACCTTAATGTGTAGTAGCTCATTATTTTGTGTTGATATGGCATTTGATACTGATGGAGTTATGGCTGGTAGATTAATGCTTATAAACTCATTGTTTTTTAATAGCGTATTTAATTGAGTAATTAAGTTATCATATCTATCAATGCTATTTTTATCAAATTTACATCCAATATCAAAGTTTATAAGCTGTCCGGTGATGATTCTAGCGCCATCGTTGTAGCTATAGCTTGGATTTATTGAGTAGGTAGAAGCTTTACAAATTTGACTATCTTTAGCTAATTTTAACGCCTTATCAAGTGTAGCAGTGATAATTTCTAGCTCATTTGGAGCTATTTGGGCTTTGGTGCGTAAAGCATTTGTAGATTCTAAGCTAATATTTGCACTAAATTGATCTGGGATAAACTCCACGCTCTGTGTAATTGTGCGATTAAATTTAAGCTCTTTATTGCTAAACTGATCTTGAGATAAAAACTTAGCATCAAAAACAACACCAGCAATAAAAATAATAAGCACAATAAGCGCAAAAAGTGATTTAAAAAGAAGATTTAACATATATATCCTTATTTTTAAAATAATTTAGTATTTTACAACAGATAATATAATGCTAAGTAAAGAGCTAAAAAGTTAAAATTTGCTCTTTACTTTATTATTTTTAAACCTTAATCTGCTCAAGCTCGCCCAGCGCCGCAGTGATATCTGCTTTTATCTCTTCTAATATCTCATCTGGACTTGCTATATTTTCGCTATTTATTACGCTTTGTTCTTTTATCCACGATATATCGAGGTTTGTTTTATCTCGCTTTAATATCTCATCTATGTTAAAGCATTTAAATCTCTCACTTTGTTTTCTTTGAGCTAGATTATCGCCATAGCATTGGATAAAATCAGTCAAACTCTCATCATTTAGTGGATTTTCTACAAGAGTAAAATTTTGATTTGTCCTTAGATCATATACCCATACTTGAGTAGTTTTAGGCTCATTATTTGGAGTTAATTTATCAAAAAATAGCACATTTGCTTTTACTCCCTGTGCGTAAAAAATCCCAGTAGGCAGACGCAAAATCGTATGTAGATTAAAATCCTTTAAAAGTCGTTGCCTCACTTTCTCGCCAGCTCCACCTTCAAACAGCACATTATCAGGCAGAACAACAGCTGCTTTGCCACCAATTTTTAACACGCTCATTATATGTTGCAAAAAATTTATCTGTTTATTAGAAGTGCTTACTATGAAATCATCTCTTTCATAGCTTTCGCTTTGAGTATTTACGCTACCATCATCACCCATAATTTTTGTAGATGATTTTTTGCCAAAGGGTGGATTTGTCAGCACCATATCGTATCTTTGATCGCCTAGACTTAAAAGACTATCGCTTGTTTTTACTGGACTCTCATCACCGCCTATATCATGTAAATATAAATTCATCGCACATAGACTAGTAACTAGTGGCGAAATATCGGTGCCACTTAGTGCTTTTGTTTTTAGATTTTCTAGCTTGGTTTTATCTTTACTACTAGCCCTCATATACTCATACGCTTCTAGCAAAAATCCGCCAGTTCCACACGCCGGGTCATTTATGCTCATACCAATTTGTGGCTTCATCACGCTTACTATGGCTTTAATTATCGCTCTTGGGGTAAA
Organism: Campylobacter vicugnae; assembly: GCF_002139875.1. NCBI lineage: Bacteria > Pseudomonadati > Campylobacterota > Epsilonproteobacteria > Campylobacterales > Campylobacteraceae > Campylobacter > Campylobacter vicugnae. The sequence goes on along the minus strand of NZ_CP018793.1, from coordinate 1,427,769 downwards.
ATATTGTCCCGCTCCGCCTTTGGTTTCGGTGGCGTTTTTTTGTAATAACCCTTCATAAATCGCCCCTTTGATATCTACATCTAAGCCTAGCCAAGTTTCATTATCTATCAAGCTTACTAGCCGTTTTAGTTTGGCTGGTTCGTTGATTTTATTTTGAGCTTTTTGGTATATAGTGCCTACTATGCCACTTTGCTTTGATAGAGTGTTTAAGGCATTGGTGTAAGCAGTTTCTAGCTCACTTCCATCTAAATTTGAGAAATTTTGCCATTTGCAATGAGAAGGCAAAAGCGACGCAATGCCCAAAAATTTCTCTCTCTCATCATCCATTTTTAAAAATAGCAAATAGGTAATTTGGCTTACATAATCTGTATAGCTAACTCCACTATCTCTTAATATACTAGCGTAATTCCATACCTTACCTATCAATGCACTTTCACTCATATTTCACTCCTTAACTCTCCACTAAATGCTTTTTTTAATATACTTTGTTTTAAGTTTTTAGCATTTTGAATGCTTTTATCTATCAAATTTAGAGTTTTATCCACTATTGCAAATCTCCTATCTATCTCAGCCACTATTAAATTTTGCTCTGATAATGGCGGGAGTGGGATTTCAAAATTTTCTAAAAAATTGATTTGTAAATTTTTTACAGTTGAGCCAACAGCCAAATTTGAAAGTTTTGAATATGTATCGCTACTACTAAAAAAATAAAAAACATAATCCTTTGAAATTTGAATTTTTGGTTCAAAAATCAACCAACCATCATGAACAGCCCCATTTATTTTAGAAATATATGGTCTGCCAAAACTCATTGAATTTGTTAAAAGCAAATCTCCTGCTTTGACGGCTCTACTTTTTTTTAATCCACTTGCTAAAATTTTTTGTTTTGTATGTGTAATATATTTTGAACCAGTTTCAATATCACCGATTTTTATCCAATTTATTCCATTTTTATCATCTGTTAAATAGCTTTTAATAGGGCGTGGAGAACCACCACGAACAATATTGAAAATTTCCCCTAGTTTTTTGACTTCCCAGTTGGTGGGTGAAGTGCTAGGTAGCAAATCGCCATTAAACGCAGATTTAAGCACACTTTGTTTATAAAGTTTTAGATTTTCTTTTGCATTTATTAGATTGGTTATAGCATTTTCAATTTTTGCAAAACTATCATCTAACTTATCCGCAATAGCCTTTTGCTCTGTCAAATTTGGCAAAGGAATTTCGCACTCGTTGAATAGTTTTTTGTTTAGGTGCGGGATAGCAGAACCTACTTTTGAATTTTTAAATTTTAAACTTACAAAATTCATAAAAAAAATAAAATAATCAAAATTCACATTATCTGATAATTTTAATATGCGAAATGTGCTACCTAAGTATCCTTTTGTTTTAACTTTAAAAACTTCACCTGAATTTTCACCATCAACTAAAATTACAGCTTGATTTTTTTCTACAACTATGCCCTTTTCTTTTATATCTGCATTTTTTAAATTTCTTAAAAATTTTACCTCCAAATAAGGTAATTCACCACAATTTTCTATTTTACCTTTGTCTAATATACAAATTTCCCCCAGTTTTTTGACTTCCCAGCCTTTTGGTATTTTATTCATCATTTTGCACTACTTCTAAATTTATCAATTATAAAATCTTTTAATTTCCAATTAAAATTTTTATAGGTTGCACAATTTATATGATTAAATTTTTTTAACATAATTACCCTTTATTTTACGCCACTAAGGTTTGATTTAATTCTACTAGTAAATTCTCAAAGTTATCAAAAAGCGTTTTAGCTTTAAAAATCCCACCCTTATCGCCTAAAAAGTTCTGTATATCGGTCAAATCGAGATAAGAATTGCTTATTATATAGTCTTTTATAAGTTCTAAAAACTCGTTTTGTTTTTCATCAAATATTATGCCCTTGTTCTTTTGTCTGCCTTTCCATAGTTCAAATCTAGAATTTGCTATGCTACTAAACTCCCTAAGCTCATCATCAAAACCTAGAGCAAATTTGACTAATTGTATGATATTTGTAAGACGCTCCACAGTACTTTTGGCGTTATTTTTCACTTTGTCTGGTTTGATTAAAGCGTAAGAATTCCATATTTGAAAACTATCTAGATTGTTAGATTTTAGCTTGTCGTTTAGTTCGTTTATTAACTCATAAGTAAGTTTTCTATTTTTATAATCTTTATTATAGATTATGCTTAGAGCTGTGATCTCATCTTTATTTTCATTGATAAAATCATTAAAATTTGCGATTATTTCATTTGCTTTGTTTTTATTAAATTCCGCATTTATCACAGTATCAGGTGAAATATCATCTATATAGAGTTTTGATTTTTGTGATAGATCTAGTAACATTTTACGAAATATAGGCTTATTAAATGGTTTTAAAACTTCATCTTTTTTGGCTATGATTTCATCATTGTTTAAGTTTTGTGTAAGATCTACATCTAAGGTATCTAAAATATCACTAGCGAGTTGCCCTAGTGTTTTTGAATCTAGTATTTTTGAAATTTGAGTTTTGTCATCATCGCTGATATTGGCTTCTATTCGTGCTAGGCGTCCAGCAAGACTAGAGAGTGTATTATCGCTAGTATCGCCATTGGCAACATTTTCTAAGATTTTAGCTAGACTTATACCTTTTTTGCGTTCAAGTGGTGCTGAAATTGTTTTTTTGCTTTCGCTTACACCTACGGCATCTATGAGATAGAATTTATCTTTGCTTTTAGCATTTGGTGTGATAGTTTGTAAATCATTAGGGTTTATGGTGCGAACGCCTCTACCTTTCATCTGTTCGTAATATAAAGATGACTTTACATCGCGCATAAAAATCACCACTTCAAGTGGCTTAATATCTGTACCTGTAGCTATCATATCCACAGTAACTGCTATGCGAAAAGTCGGATCTGTTTTAAAGGCTTTTATTAGTTCTTCTGGTTTTGCGTTGCCGATATTATATGTAATTTTTTTGCAAAAATCATTACCTTGCCCAAAAACTTCTCTAGTTATGCGAGTGATATTTTCAGCGTGATTATCATCTTTAGCAAATATAAGAGTTTTTGGTACAAAGCTAGGCTCACGCTCTGGATAAAGCTCGGTAAAAATAGCTTCTTTGTAGCATTCTAAAATAGTTTGAATTTGATTTATAGATACTACGGAGCGATCTAGGTCTGTTTTTTGATATTCTAAATTTTCATCTAGGTTTTCATAGTATTTTAATCTAGTTTTTTTGTCCATCACAGGCACCAAAAAGCCTTTTTGGATAGTGTTTCCGTATTCGCTGATTTGAGTTTTGATGCGAAAAATTTCACAATCAACATTTATACCATCTATAATAGAGCGCTCTAGCGGGTATTGACTAACTAAATTCGCACCAAAATATCCTAAAGTCTGCTTAGATGGAGTGGCAGTAAGTCCGATGATAAAGGCGTCAAAATACTCTAAAACCTGTCTCCACTCGCCATAAATACTTCTATGGCATTCATCAACTACGATAAAATCAAAACTCTCAATAGGGATATTTGGATTATAGCTTACTATTCGTTCGCTCTTATTTTCGCTTTTATAGTTTTCATAGGCTGAAATTTCTTCATCTTTTTCATCATAGTATTCATCGCCACTAAGCATAGAATACATACGCTGAATAGTGGTGATAACGACTTTTGCATCTTTGTCTATGATATTTGTATTAAGATGTTGAGTTATATAAACTTCACTAAATTTGCGATTTTCATCATTTAGGTGAAAATTTTCAAATTCATTTTTGGTTTGTTTGCCAAGATTGTTTCTATCTACTAAAAATAACACCCTTTTTGCACCACCAAATTTAATAAGGCGATAGATAAAATTACATGCTGTAAAGGTTTTGCCAGAACCGGTTGCCATTTGGATTAAGGCTCTTGGTTTATAATTTTTAAGGGAGTTTTCTAGTGAATTTATGGCATCAAATTGACACTTTCTAAGGTTTGCCATTTGTAGGCTCGGCATAGATGAAATTCTATTTCTTAAAGTATCTTCTCTGAGAATTTTTGCTAAAAAATCAGGGCGATAGAATGCAAAAATTCGTCTAGAACGGCTTTTTATATCGCGTAAATCAGTAAAATAAATCTCAGTACCATTGCTTTCAAATAAAAATGGCAACTCATTATCCATATGAGTGCGGACATTTGTAGGTAAATTTTTAGCATAATGACGTGATTGATTTTCTACACCGCTTAGACTAAGACCAGCTTTTTTAGCTTCTATAACGCCGCAAGCTTTGCCATCTATAAAGATAAGATAATCAGCAAAACTACCATCGCTCATAGCAAACTCACGAACTACAACGCCAAGATTTGCGGTGCGATCAAACTCATCTCTATTTTGCACGATAAACCCAGCTTTAATAAGTAAGGTATCGATATTTTGTCTAGATTTTTGCTCTGGTGTCATTTAAATTTCCTATAAATTTAACTTAACTCAATAGAGTTTTTAGTTTTTTATTTTGCAATAGCTCTTATTAATTTTAATAAACTTTGATAGATATTTTTTTATTTTATTGAATCTAAATTCACGCTTTACTTTGCAATGCTAAGTGCGATAAAAATTATCTCTTTTTATACCTTTAAACTTGCTTAATTTATATTTAATACAATTTTAAAAAGTTTTAAGTTTTATTGTAGCTATAATTATTAAAAACTCATTTATACCTTTTTGTATCTTAGCAGTTTTGGTAATAGTTGGCTTTATGCAGTATTTTGCTAAATGCGTAATCTATATTTTATATACAGTTATATTGCTCATAGCAAATTTGCGATAAAGCCAATAAATATAAGATTGCTTTACTTTGTTGCCATTAAATTAAAATAATTGAAATAAGGCGATAGCAAAAAACTTAAAAACTAGTTAAATATGGTTTTAAAGTGTGTTTTAAATATTAAGAAAAGTGTTAAAAGATGGTGCCTAGGGGGAGACTTGAATATATATTATTAAATGGTGGTTATATAGTTATTTGGTGGGTTGGTTAAGGTTTGTATCCTTAACCTTTTCCTTAACCCTTTGTAAAATCACCTTAGAAAATATATAGCGATTTATACTTTCTAGGTTTTTGTAAATTTAGCTAAAATGGGATTTCATCGTAGCTTTCATTATGGCTTTGATTATTATTTGTATTTGGGCTATTGTCGGTTTGATTTGCCCCTGCGTTTTGTCCGCTTAGCATCTCCATACTCTCTACTATCACTAAGTGTTTGGAGCGATTTTGGCCGTTTTGGTCTTTCCAAGTATCATACTTTAGTCTTCCTTCTATTAAGACTTTGCTACCTTTATTTAGATATTGGTTTGCTATTTCGGCTTGACGGCCAAAAAAGGTAATATCTATAAATAGAACTTCTTCGCTCATATCGCCATTTTGGTTTTTGAATTTTCTATTGACTGCTATAGTTGTATTTGCTATTGTGATATTGCTATTGCTTTTTAGAGTTATATCTTTACTTAAATTACCAGTTAAAATAACTTTGTTAAACATTTTATTCTCCTTTTATATGTGAGATTAGCTTTTTGGCTATGGTTTTGATTTGTATTAGTGAGTTTAGCTCTATTGCTTTTTGTAGCTCATTAGCTAGATTGTTAAGCTCATTAGAGTATTCTCTAAGATTACTTAATTGTAATTTCAATTCTAAATTTTTGCTATTTGTCTGTCTAGAATTAAAATAGTTATCTAATAAATCGCAATATTTTTTCATAGTTACGATATATTTTTCATCGCTTAAATTAAGCTTTTTAGAGCCTTGATGATACTTTTTGACTTCGGCTCTTTCTTCATTGATAAAATCCGTTTTAAGCTGTTTTAGGCTTGGATAGCTCATTATTTAAATCCTTATTCTTTTTCTAAATTTAGAGTGTAGCCATTTTCGGCACAAAGGCACTCTATAAACGCTATATGCTTTAAAAAGTCAAGCTCATTTAGCTTTTTGTAGCTAAATGGCTCTTGATTTTTGTCTTTTGGATACTCATCATCAATTGTTTTTAAAATCTTTTTAAGAGCGTTACGGCTTAGATACCTTGGTTTGATAGCTATTTTCAACGCTCCTACTTTTAAAAATGGGATTTTTTGGACTTCTTTAAGCACTACGCCGTGGATAAAACGATTAAAATCACTACTAATTCGCAACTCTAACGCCCCAACTCTCGCTTGATTTATAATATTTTTCTGGGATTTCTAAGTTCTCATCAGCTAAAAATGATTTATAATCGGCCGTTTTGCGTGTGGTTTTGTAAATTGTAACTCCAAAGGCGGAAAACTCCTTGCCGTCAGCTTTTTTTATAGCTTCTTTTTTGAGCTTTTCTATTTTCTCATCTAGTAATTTTTTTTCATCATTTAATTTTAAAAGCTCATCGCATAGGCTCTCCCAACCATAATTATCAGCATTTAGATAATCTTTTTCGAATTTATCCCACGCTTTTTTGATTTTATCTATAGTTTTATCATCTCTACTGACTTCTATATGAGATATTGATAGCTCGAAGTTATCATCTATATAGCCCACTGCGTAGATACAACGCTTTAAATTACTTACATAGAATTGGTGCTGGATTTGATAGTAGTATTTGTCGCTTGGTTTTTTATGCTTCTCTAAATACTCTAATTCTGATTTTGAAAATTTAATCTCACAAAATGTATCACCATCAACGCCATCTAAACTAGCTGAAAATCTATCGTCATCATCGCTAAGCATTACCATAGGCTTTAAATTTAGATTAAAGATTTCATTTATTTTATCTCTTATCATAGGCTCATAAGCTTGGCCTTGTCTCATAGCTTCATTTTGATAGACTGTTATATCGCCTTTTTTGATTTTGGCTAATTGATAAGATTTATTAAAGCCTACGCCCATAATATCAGGCGTCTCACTAGCGTTAAATTTAGTTCTGCGATATTCTAGCCACTCTTTTGAGCCTTGGATTAAATCTACTATCATTTTGCTTCTCCTTTGTTTTGATTAAGTTTTTTAGTTAGCATTGAAAAAGCCTTGTCATAAGGCACATTATCTATAGAATAGACTTTAAAGAAGTCTAAAAACTTGTTTAAATCGGTGTTTGTGGCTTCTAAAAGCTCTGTTATATCTCTTTTTTGCTCTAGTGTTAGCGTTGGGGTTTGCTTTTGATTTTTGCTAGGCTCTTTATCGTGTGTGTTTGTAGAGTCTGCGTCTTTAGTATCATCAATAGCAAAAAGCCCATTTAAAGCGTATTTTCTAGCGTAACTTGATGAGCTTCCTGTGATTTGGCTCTCGTCCATACCTTTTTTATTCTCTGGCTCTCTAGCTAGGGCTGAAACGCTTAGTTTATCGCCTTTTTCATTGACAATGGTAGCGGTGGCTTTGATATAATATCTATCGCCGATGATAACTAATTCATCATTTAATAATACTACACATTTATACTTTTCTTGAAGTGGTTTTAAGGCTTCTACTATGTCTTCGCAACTTCTATATTGATAGCCACCAAATTTGTTAAATTGAGTTTTTGGGGCTTTTAGCTCCGTTTGGATTTTAAGTAATTCTAGCATTTTATGCTCCTATCTTTTGTAGTTTTTTATCTAAATTTGCTAAGATTTCATCTCTATTTGTTAGTTTATAGATATAATCTTTGCCGCTAGGTGTTTTAACCATTTTAGAGTCTATTTGCCAAGTTGGATTTTGCTCTTTGATGGCATATATATGACCGCTAAGGCGTGATATAAATCTTCTTAGGCACTCATTGCGTGTGATTTGACCTATTGTCAAAAGCCTATTCATAATCCACTCTCTTTGATTAAGAAGTTTTTCCATTGTGTGTCCTTTTATTGATTTTTTAATAAATGTAAATTACTCATAAACTCATCACTAGCTCTTTTTAAAGCATCATTGATGATTTTATCTCTTGAGCTATTGATAGCATATATCACGCCATCAGCCAAAGCTCTTTTAAAGAGCCACTCAAGCTTTTTTAAAAGCTCTTCATCATTGCTTAGACTTTTAGCTTCATTTTCGGCGATAGTGAGTTTAGTTTTTAATAGCTCGATTTTCTTGCCCTGTTTGGTTAATTGAGCTTTGTAGCCGTTGATTTGCTTTGCGTGGTATCTCTCTTTACTCATAGCGATAGCTTCTAAATTTGCTATGCGGTTTGTTTGTTCTATTGCTTTAAGGCGTGTTAGTCTTTTTTCGCACTCTATAAAGTAACGTCTTGCTTCTTTGCCACGCTCATTATTTTCTACCATACAAAGCTCTTTAGCCATATCAAGAGTGATAAAATACTCTTTGCGTGGTCGCTTTCCTGTGTAAGTGGTTTGAATAATGTAGTCTTGATTTTCAGTAAAGCTGTATTTGTTTATTCTTCTAGTTATCCAGTCGGCAAATTTTGTATCAACCGCTAGGAATTTAAAAAGAATTTCCGCATTAGTTGGAAAAGCACCTTGTAACTCTGTTATTGGAAATGTTAAAGATAGTTGCATTCGCTTACCTTTCTGTAATTAATTGATAAGCGAATGATTACATATAGTTACTTAAAATATACTTAATGATAACTATATGCTTACTAAATTGTAAGAAAATGTATTTTTCTCAAAAATGAGAGAAATCAAATTACTATTTTTTTTCAGTCTTTATATCATTGATAATTAGATTTATGATGTATTGCGTGGTATTTATACCGAGTTCATCAGCTTTTTTATCTACTATTTCTTTTAACTTCGCACTCATTGTTAGCATTATCCTTTGTGCTGTCTCTTTTTCTTCTGCCATTACTGCTCCTTATTGATATTTTTATCATTTTTGATTTTATCGTTTAAAAGTCTTAGTTTATTCCCTAGGGCTAAATTTTGGCTTTTGTTGTGGCTAAATGTTTTCATCACTCATTATTTAAATCCTTGTCTAAATTTAGAGTGTAGCCATTTTGGGCACAAAGGCACTCTATAAACGCTATATGCTTTAAAAAGTCTTTGTAAAGTTAAAGTTTGCATAAATTCCCCTTTGTTGCGATTTTGCAATTTAGGGGAATTGTTTATTTTAAATTAGTGTTGCAACTTTGATTTAAATTTGTTGTGTGCGTAAATCGCTGCTACGGCTGAGATGACAACCATAACCGCTCCAAAAATTAAAAGCTCATTCATCGTTTGCTCCTTTTGCTTTTAATTCAGCGTAACCAGCTAAAAGCATAACTGCTATACCCTCAGCTATCGCCCAATAAGCTTTCGCTTCGCCGTCTGCAAACTGCAAGGCAAAAGCACCATTTACAAAAATGCCTAACCCAATATTTCGTATTGTGCTAAAAATCAGTCTTAACATTCTTTACATTTTAGCAAACTAATCTAAATTTAACAATTCCACCTAAAAGAACAAAACCTTAATATTTTTAAGATTTATGCTAGAATTATATTATAATAATTTAGATTTGTCAAGAGTTTTTCTAAATAAAACTAATAAAATATAAAAATTATTCTTAATTTTACTAAGATTTTAATGCGGGAAATTTTCCCCCATTAAAAAATAGCGTCTTTTAGGGCTGTTTTTAAAGCTTCATATTTTAAAAGCTCTTTTTTTAGCGTTTCAACTTCTAAAACTAAATTTATGGCAGTTTCAGTCATTTTGCTAATTTTATTATTTGAAACAGCAACATTTAAGCTATCTGCACTCATTCCAATCCGCTCCGCCAGCTCTCTTTGCGTGATTTGAAGTTCTTTACAAGTTTTTTTAATCAAATTTTCATCTGTCATTTTAATCCTTTAAAATATATAATATTTTATTTGTAAGTTGCATTTTACGCCCTTTTTTTGAAATTTTAACCTTTCAAATAGGGCGTAAGTTTTTAGTGTTGTGATTTTCCTTGTGGTTTTTTGCTTTGTTTGTATGCTTTGTAGCTAACAAACGCAAATAGTATGATAGTGATGGCTAAAATAAGATTTTGACCTGCCATTGCTACTCCTTTTTTTCTAATTTTATACAAATCCACATAATCCCAACACTTAATATTGTGATTAAAAAAGATTGTATAGTAAAAACGCCATTTAGTAGGGCGAAACTTCCATTGACAAATAAGCCTAAGCCTATGTTTTTGATTAATTCATTCATTTTTGTATTCTAGCGTAACACTTTAAACTTGACAACCCTATTTAAAAGAACTTATGTGAGTTTAAATCACATTTATGGGCGTATTATAACATTTTAAATAACATTTGTCAAGTATTTTATATATTTAATTCACAAAAAAATAAAAATATGTTATTTTGCTTCACTTTTAGGGGTGGAACAATTTGTTCCTACCTTTGGATTTCTGCTAAAAGCTCAGCAAAACGTTTAATTTTATCTAGCTGTGATTTTAATTTATGGTTTTCAAGTAACAAATTTAACGTTACTTCCACGTTTGGCATAACATCGCCTTTACTGCTCCACTGCCTTACTGTTCCATCATTAACTTTGATAATCTCCGCTAACTCCCTTTGCGTGATACCTAGCTCACGGCACACCTTTTTAACTATATTATCTGTCTCTTTCTCATCTGCCATCAGTTCTCCTTTCCATTTTTGGACTGGTTAAAATTTTAGATATTCTTTTTTATTATAGTCTTAATTGTTTCCCAGTCGGCAAGTTTTTCTTTTAGTTCTAGCGTCTCTTTGTATAATTCTATTGCCTTTTTCATCGGCTCACTAGCTTCACCTACTCCTGCATTTTTAATAGCACTCTCACTATACCCTATCGCCTCGCCTAATTGTTTATAGGTTAAATTTAACTCTTTGCAAGTTTGTTTAACTATGTTTTCATCACTCATTTTAATCTCTCCGTTACTTCTTTTATAAAATTTTTAGCATCAAGAAAGTAGTTAGGGTAAGCTTTTTTCAGCTTTTTGATACTATCAATGCTAACTAAAACGCTTTGCATGCTGTCGTTTGTCTCCATGCTTTGATACATTGCCTGAGCTAAGAGTTGCTCGCCTTTGCTAAAGGCTGTTAGCTTTAATATGCCGTCTTTCGCATCTAATACCATAAGATAAAGACTCTCTTCATTACCCGCTTTTTCTAACTTATCGGCTACAACATTTAAGCCTTTTAATAAAAAAAGTATATTGTGCTTTTTGTCTAGTTCCCTTATCTCGTATTTGTGTTCTTTTGCCCCAGCAAATAGCTCAGCACATAGCCAAAAAAAGCGTTTAAAATGTTCATCGCCGTAGCCTGCTTTAATGTTTGTGCTACTTCGCAGGGCTAAAATTTCAACTGCTGTAGCCCAGTAGTGCTGAAGTAAGTCCCTGAGTTGCAATTCGATATGATAGCCATTTACTTCATCTATTTTGCCGTTATATTTAAAAACTATGTGATAGCTTCTGTATCCGTCCGCCTTAGGACGAGTTATGTAGTCGTTTTCTTTTACTATTTCAAGCACACTTCTTTTGCCAAGATAAACATCTTTTATACTTTTTACAAACTGCTCAACTTCGTTATTGTTCTTAAAAACGGCTCTAACACCGCCTATATCTTGCATTCTGTCTAAGCACATACCTTCAAAGCGTTGAAGTTTAGATTGTATCGAGCTTAACCTCTTAAGCCTTCTAGCTATAAAAAGCGGTTTTGGGAGTTTTTTAGATATTGTTTTTACTAGCATTTTCATAAGCTGAATATGATTGCTTCTAAAAGTTGAGATAGCATCCAAATCCTCTTTTGTAGTGCTATTGTTTTTTAAGCTTAGCCCAGCTTTTCTAACAGCAGTGTTTGACACTCTCATTTTTTTACCTTAGTTAAATTTTTGGTATTATTTTATAAAAAGTGGCTTTAAAAAAGGCTTGAACTCTTAAATTATACAAAATTTTATTTCTAAACAACTTCCGATAATCTCCGCTAACTCCCTTTGCGTGATTTGAAGTTCTTTACATACTTTCTTAACAATATTTTCCGTATCCATAAAATTCCTTTGTAAATTTAGCTTGTATTATAGCAAATTTGGCTTTTGTTGTGGCTAAATGTATCGTGGCCACAGAATTACCTATACTGTGGCTGGATGGATTTGTAACGTGTCTAATTTCATCTTAACTCTTTTAATTTGAATTAATTAGCATAAAATTAGTTTCTCTTTTGGCTTCAACTATTTGTTTTAAGGCTTTGTGATAGATAAATCCATCGCAAACGCTATATATCGAAGGATTATATAATGAGCCACTACAACCTACAAGATATCTTTTATCTTGTTTTGGCTCTTTGGGTTTTTTAAAAATCTTTAAAATTTTTAGCATTTTGTCTCCTTGTTTTTTTATTAAATTTATTAGTGAGTTGTATTTGGTCATTAATGAAATTAAAATATCTAATTTTTCAAGCTCTTGCTTTTTGGCTTCATCATATGATGATGTGTAGTATGTGTATTCGTCCATTTTGGCTCCTTTGTTACTTTACTAAACTAAATATTTATTTTTTGACTTCGCAGTGGAGCAAAGCCCCACTTTGCGATGAAGGGCTACGCCCTTTCAAAACCCCTAAAGCCCCACTTCGTGGGGTTCCCCAATCCAAATTTATATTTAAATTAGTAAAGTAACAATAGAAAAAGTCCGAAGTTTGGTAAAGCTGTTGCTATTGATATAGTTTCGGTTCATCAGCTCATCCGATTAAAACCAGATTTAAGGCTCTGTCGGTCAATGACTTAATACAATCTCGTCAATCCAGCCTATCAAAGGCGTTTTTGCTTTTGATAGTGAAATTGTAGTATAACTACATTTAAAATAAGCTTAAATTATGTAAATTAACTACAAAAATATAAATTATTTTTCAAAGGGGGGATTAAAAAGAAAATTGATATAATTTTTTTAAAAAAATAAAAGGTAAAAAATGATAAAAATATTTTTTGTATTTTTAACAATATTATTATTCGCAACAACAGACCTACAGCATTCATTTTTTACAAATAGCTCTATAAAATCAATTGACATTGAAAATGATACCGATATTTTAAACCAACAAATGGCAAATTATAGAGCCAATCAAAACGGCACATTTATGCTAAATGCCCTTACAAAGAGCGACGAGCAAAAACAAAAAGATAGCATAGATTTTGATAATAAATTCATTGATTTAGCAACAGCTAAAGGCTACACACCGCATAAAGCTATCGATAAAGATGGCAAAGCAAGATATGCTATAGAAAAAGATGGAGTTTTTAAAGAGATTGAACCTAGTTTTTTAAATGAATTAAAGGCAAATTTGGCTTTATTTTTTTTAATAATAGAAGCATTATTTATTTTTATTTATTTTATAATAAAATTTTTATTTGTTTATTTTAAAAATAAAAACCCATATATATCAGAGTTAAATCATAGCCCTATAAAAAGTAGAACAATAAGAGTATTTTTTGTAATATCTTTTGTTTTAGATATTACAATTTTAGGCTTAATTATAGGGATACCGCTATTTTTTATATTATGGGCGGTAGAGTATATAATTTTTGGAAGATTTAATCCTTTTTATGTATTCAAAAAACAAGAATTAAACAATGATTAAAATACTGATATTAATCTTTTTATTATCAAATCTAAGTTTTGCTAATGATATAACAGGCAAAGTAATATCATTAGCTGACGGCGATACGCTGACAATACTAACTAACGATAAAAAACAGGTAAAAATACGATTAGCCCACATTGACGCTCCAGAAAAAAATCAAGATTTTGGGGAAAAATCTAAGCAAAATTTAGCTAATTTGTGCTTTGGTAAAAATTCTATTGTAAAAGTTCAGAGCAAAGATAGATATAAAAGGTTGTTAGCTGAAGTATTTTGCGATGGAAAAAATGTAAATTTACAGCAAGTAAAAAGTGGTTTAGCGTGGCATTATAAAACTTATTCTAAAAATAAAATATATTCTAAAGCAGAAATGGCGGCCAAAAAGAAAAATTTGGGGCTTTGGATACTTAAAAATCCAACGCCACCTTGGAAATTTAGAAAATCAAAAAAGCGACAGTTGGTTTATTTTTTACCATCTATTTATAGCTTTTAATCTCGCTTGACGATTATTCATTTTAGATTTGTTTATTGCTATAACTTTAGACATTTTAATATATACGCTATCATCATCAAGACGAAATTTAAGCGTTTTAAAATCGCCATTTTGGTTAAATGGGACAAACTCTATTACGCCTATATTTTCATCTTTAAAATAAACTTTTATAGCACTCTCATCGTTTATTTGGTAATGGACTATATCACCACTTAAAATATCAGCTTTAGGGTCGCAGATAACTTCATCACCATCGTCGATTTCAGGTGTCATACTATCGCCATTTGCGATAATAGCGTATAAATCGCTATGCCAAATTTCACTTTTACAAAATGCTTTATTCTCTATATCTTGATATGAATTTGGTAGCGGAATTCCGCAACTAGCGGAGCCTACAATAGGGACTAATTTAATGTTGCTTGAGCCTAAAATATTATTTTTTATATCATCTGGTATAAGTGCTAACTTATTAAAAGGGACATTCAATATTTCTGATAATAGCTTTATTCTTTCAATCTCTGGCTTATTTTTTTCATTTCTAAACCACCAATTAATTCCATCTATTGTGATATTATCGCCTTTTTCCATTAAAAGCTCCGCCAATTTTTCTCTGCTAATTTTTTGTTTTTTCATTTCTGCGTTAAAAAATGTCTTATTGAAAGTGTATTCCATAGGCTATCCTTTTTAAAAAATATTGTAGTTATTATACATTTTTTTAGAATAATTAGTAAATGTAGTTAATCTACATAATTTAAGCTTATTTTAAATGTAGTTTTACTACAATATAAAAATAAAACCAAAAAGAGAAGACTTAATAAAAATGGAACCAAAAAGAAAAGACTTAAAAAATATTTTAAGCTTGATTTACAAAAAAGATATGGTTAATTCTGTGCTGTGTGGTCGTGAAAACATAAGCACTAAAAGAATAAAAGAATTATCAGAAATAGCGCCAAATGTGCCTTTATATGTTTGGTTAAACCCAAAAGCATATTTAGATGATTTACGACTGAAAGAAAACAAGGAGAAAAAATGAGCTATCTTAAGTGCTTTATAATGGGCTTTTGTATAGGTGCGTTTATAATGAGTTTGGCAATGCTATTTTGGCCAAAATCTAAAGGATAAATAAATGTTTAAAATCATAGCAAATTATAAAAACATTATACCATACCGCAAAGAGCTAAATTTAATAACTGGGGGAGCGTTAGAAAGTATATTTTTGGCTCAACTGCTGTATTGGTATGAAGTGAATGATGGTAATGAGTTTTTGAAGTTTAGAGAGCCGTGCGACCATCCGGCTTATAGGCAAGGTAATAGCTTAGTTGAAGAGCTAGGATTTAGCATTAAAATCATTGATAGAATAATCAAAGTTTTTAAAAATAAAGGCTTTTTAAGCACTAGAACTACGCTAAATAGAACGACATATTACAAAGTCAATATAGGGCTTATAAACGAGCTTTTAAGCGAGGTTTATGCAAGTGATGAAGTATCAAATAAAGGATAAAAAATGAGTATTATCACAAAAACTTTAAAATCAAATGGATATTTTGTAATAAATAAGCATTTAATGAAAATTTTAGGCCTCAATAAAGCGGTTATTTTAAGTATGTTTATCGATAAAGCGGATTACTACGATAATGAAATGTTTTTTTATACGATAAATGATATCATCGACGCTCTTGGTGGGGGCTTAAGTGAGCGTGAGATAAGAGCTACTATAAAAAGTTTGATTGATGATGATTTGATTATTGATAAAGGTATGATAGGCATACCTGCTAAACGCTTTTTTATGATAAACGAAATCAAAATATCTGAGCTTTTTGACAATGCTAGTCCTATCAAAAATAATAGTGCTAGACCTTGCGAAAATGATAGTGCTAATGCTGTTAAAAATGATAGTGCTAATATAATAATAAACTCAAAGAGTTTATTATTAAATAATACAAACACAAATAATACAAACCCAAATAATACAAACCCAAATAATATAAAAGAAAAAAATTTAAAAAAAGAAAGTCCGAGCAATTTCAAAAAACCAAGCCTAGAAGAGCTAGAAATTTACGCTAAAGAGATTGAAGCTAATTTTAGCGTTAATCAATTTTTTGACTACTACGAAGCAAATGGGTGGCGAGTAGGCAAAAACTCTATGAAGGACTGGAGAGCTACTATGCGAATGTGGAAGCATAGAAGCCAAAGTGAATTAAACACGCAAAACAATCAAAACCCTAAAAGCGAAATAAGCGATGAAGAGCGAAATGAGTTTTTTGCTAAGCAGACAAGCGATGATATCTTGTCTAAAAACTGGCTTAGTCATGGGGTGCCTAGTGAAGTTAAAGAGGTAAATCAAAAGCTAGATAACCAAATCGAGCAAGAGCTTAAAAGAAAATTTATTAAGGAGTAGAGCCGTGAAAAATGAGATGAGAGAAGAGTTTATCTCAAGTGTTTTATTTAGTGGCAAAGCGGATAAAACGCAAGTTAAATTCGTTAGCCAGAGCGTGCTAAAAGATATCAGCGATGATAAATTAAATGAGTTTGCCTTGTTTGCCTTATCGATGAAAACCAAATACGATAATAGCATCCAAATGCTACTAAATGCTGTGAGTGAGTATCAAAAAGAACAGTATCTAAAAACGATAAGAGCTACAAAGCCGTTTAATAATATACAGAGTTTAAGAAACTTTTTAAACACTTATTTTAAGGGCAAAATCGTAGGCAGTGGGATAGCTCCTTTTATCTACACGAGCATTAGGTTGAATGATGAATTACAATTTATCAATGAGAATACGCAAAAACCGCTAAACACTGAAGATGAGAGCGATTTTTTAGAGAATTTGCTAAAAGAGCAAGACTTAATCGGCGTTTATAGGGTGGATTTAATAGCGTATAGAATAAATCAAAGAGATAACGCACCTAAAAATGGTGAATTAAGCGAGTTAGAAAAGATTGATTGTAGGGTTTATGTAATGGATAAAGAAGCGGTAGAAAAGGCGTGGGCTAGATTATTTAGGCTTAGAAATGAGCTAAAAGGGTTTAAAAAATAAGGGTGGCAAATGATAAATTATAATCAAACTCTAGCAAGCCTAAAAGCTAAAAAGTTAATCCCACTTGAAGAGCAAGAGCAGATAAAATTTGTCTCTTGGCTAAGAGTTAAGAAAATTAGGCATATTCATATAGCTAATGAGCGAATGTGTAGTGTAGTTTATAAGAAAAAGTTAAAGGCTTTAGGCACTTATGCTGGATTTCCTGACTTGATGATTTTCTTACCAAATAGGACGCTATTTATCGAGATGAAGCGAAGCGATAAAAGGTTAAGCAGAGTTAGCAAAGAGCAAAATAAGTGGCTAGAGTTTTTAAATTTACTTGATGAAGGCTCGGCTAAGGTTTGCTATGGGGCTGATGAAGCTATAGATTTTGTCAAAGAGAATTTATAAAAATGGTTCAAATTTACCTAAAATTGAGCCAAAAAAAGAAAATAAAATGAGATTTTATATTTTTAAGGGTTAAAATGGCGTTAGGTGAGAGAATAAAAAAAGAGCTTGTAGCGGATTATCTTACTGGGAGATACTCTCAAAGAGAATTAGCTAAGAAGTATAAAGTATCTCTTGGCTCAGTAAATAATTTAACACGAGATTTGAACGCAACAAACGCCGATTTGGTAACGGCTCAAGCTAATTTATTAATCGCTAAAAATGAACTACCAATTGAACAAATGAACGCTATCATAGAGACAGCTTATGATGAAGTATATTCAAAGCAACTCATTCAAAAAGCAACTCATCTAAATTTAAAAAGAATAAACGAAACACTAGAGAAAAACACAAAAATGAGTAAAATTAATGTTGGTGATGGAATACAAAACTTAGAGCCCACTAGCCTTGATATGATTGACTATAAGATAGCTCAAGAAGCTATAGATAAGGCGTCATTAACTCTAGGAGTTAATCAACGACACGCAAAAACTGAAATCAACGCAAATGCTACAAATGCTATACAAATTAATAGGAGCGATATTTGAATACTTTAAATATCACTTATACGAAAGCTCAAAAAAGGGTATTTTTTCAAAGCAGTGCTAGATTTAAGACAATTGCTAAAGGTCGAAGACTGGGCTTTACTAGGGGTTGTGCGAATTATGTTATAGAATGCTTACTTGATGAGAGCTTTAAAGTCAAAAAAGTTCTTTGGGTGGATACTATCACAAGAAATATACAAAACTATTTTGATATATATTTTATGCCACTTTTAAAGCAAATTGATAGCAGTTTTTACAAATGGAGTAAGCAAGATAAGAAACTCTCATTATCAAATGGCAATTTACTTCATATGGTAGGAGCTGATAGGCCTGAGAATATCGAGGGCTTGGGATATGATTTAATCATTTTAAATGAAGCTGGGATTATACTTAAAAATCCAAAACTTTGGGATAACTCTATATCGCCTATGTTACTTGATAATCCAAATTCTAAAGCCATAATTGGCGGAGTGCCAAAAGGCAAAAATAAATTCTTTGATTTAGTAAATAACTCTTTGAAAAACGCATTTGGTTGGGAGCATTTTCAATTTTCTAGTTTTGATAATCCTTTAATTAATAAAGATGAGATAAAACGACTTATAAACGAGCTTGGCGGTGAAAATAGCGAAGTAGTTAGACAAGAGATTTATGGGGAGTTTGTAGATGGCTCAAGCAACTTGCTTATAAGCTATGATGAGCTTATAAATGCGTTTGAAAAGCATAATGAGTATGAGAAAACTAGTGCTGAAGTTTGGGCTTTGGATGTAGCAAGATTTGGTGATGATAAGAGCGTTTTAGCGTGTAAAAACGCACATAATATCTATAAAATGAGAAGCTTTATAAAGCTAAGTACGCTTGAACTAGCTAATGAAATCAAGATAGCATATTATAACGCAGAGATTAAGCCCAGCGTGATTTTTGTAGATACCACTGGGGTTGGAGCTGGGGTTTATGACTTTTTAAGTAGTGCTAATTTGCCTGTAAGCGAAGCTATTATGAGTGCTAAGCCTTTGAGTGATGAATACAAGAATAAACGAGCTGAAATGTATTTTAGATTTAGCAAAGCCCTTAAAAATCTAAATATCAATGTAGCTGATGAGTTTAAAGAAGCCCTAAAAAGGCAAGTTAATACCATTGAGTATTTTTACAATGATAAAGATAAATTTCAAATAATCTCAAAAGATAATATCAAAAAACTTTATGGCTCTAGTCCTGATGAATTAGACGCACTAGCTATGCTATTTTATGATGAAGTTGATTTTTTGCCTAAAAAATCGAATTGGAGTGGGTATGGCTGGTAGCAACATTACTAATTTTGATATTTTAAAAGATTGCTTGGATTTAGAGCTTATAAGGGATTTATCAAGATTGAATGATGAAGCTTTTAGACTTAATTTAGCTTGTTATTTGTGTGATTTAATGGGCGGATTAACGCCACTACCTACAAAAAAACATAAAGTAGTATTAGCTAGTGAACTTTTAAAAAATGGTGCTAGTGAAAAGAGAGTTATAGAGCTTACAAAAATATCGCAATCTACTTTAAAAAGGTTAAAAAATGCTAGATAGATTTAATAAACTCATCACTAAAGCAAAAAATGGATATAGCAATTATAGTAGTAGCTTTAAATCATTAAATAATGCTTATTTGCTAAGTTACAGCGATGAAAAAAGAAAGTTTTTATATGACCACGATAAGAGTGCTTTGTATTTCCCTAAGCTTAATGCGAAAGCTAAAAGAATTATGGACGCCTTAAGTCAGACATATTTTGAGAGTGATAAGATTGCTTTATTAGAAAATAACATTAATTCTGATGATAAAATCTTAGAAATGTGGCAATATGCCTTTGATTATTACACTAAAAGTATAAATTTATATGCGATTTTACAGCCTGAGTTTTTAAAAGTTGCGTTTTTGGGCACTTCAATAGCTAAAGTCTATTGGGATAATGATAAGCCAAATATTGAAATGCTTGATATAGATAAGGTATTTTTTGACCCAAAAGCTAAAAATTATGATGATTTGAGATACATTATACACGAATTTAGCCTAACCAAAGATGATATAAAAGGATATATCAAAGATAAAGTATATAAAAATGTTAATTTGGAGTTTGATAGTGATGATGAGTATAAGAGATATAAGCTTTATGATATTTACGAGCTTAAAAAAGGCAAATGGGTATTAAGCACTATATTTGATGATAGGGCTATCTTGAGGCAAGAAATAGAGCTAAAAGATGGGTTGCCTATAATTTGCGGATATACACTAGCACAAGTTAAGAAGCTTGGTGAGAGTGATTTTATAGGCGTTTATGGAGAGCCACCACTAGCTAGTATTTTACCACTTCAAGATGAGTTTAATAATCTTAAAAACGCTAGTATAGAAGCAACTAAACAGCATTTATATCCAAAAATGTTAATTGATAAAAACGCACAAATAGATAGAGACGAGCTACTAAATCCTACTAGCCCAATATATGTTAAAAACTTAGGAGCAGTAAGCGTATTGCCAAAGCCTGATATTCATTTTGCAAATTTGAATATACAAGCTATTGATAATGATATGAGCGAGACAAGCGGTATAAGCCCGCAACAAAACGGAGCTACAAGCGTCCGAGCTGAAACCGCTACTATGAGCTCAATTATGGCAAATGAAGGTAGTGTGAGATTAAATGGATATATACGCACATATAATGAGACATTTATAGAGCCACTCTTTTATCAATTTGCTAAGTTGATTTACAAATATGGCGACCCTATGTTTTTTGTAGGAGTTGATAGAAGTGAAGTGATGAGCTTTAAATTAAATTTAGAGTGTGGGATAGGAGCTTTGAATAAAGAAGTCCAAAAGAAAAATTTGATTGAGAGTTCAAGCCTTTTAGGCAATCATTTTCAAATGTGTTTAGCTATACAAGATATTCCAGGAGCAGAGCTAATCAAAAACGCACACGAAGAGTTAATAGCGAAATTAATGCCACTTTTTGGGATTAAAGATTTTGACAAATATAGAAAGGAGAAAGAGAGTGATAGACTTTATGAGAGCCAACAATGAGCTAAAAGAGCTATCAAAAGGCTATAAAGAGTTTGAGAAGTTACACCATTTCTTTTTAAATGAAGCGATGGGGTGCTTTTTTAAAGCTTTAAATCAATACGAGAGCGATAGCGTAAGACTAAGTAGTATGGATAGACTAAGAGTTATAAGAGATTTTCAAAATGATTTAATCAATAATTTAAAGGAGAATAGATGACAGAAAACGAAGCACTTGGTGCGATACTAGAGCAAATTAACGAGCCAATAACGCCAAATGATGAAGCAAACGAGCAAATAGCAGAACAAACGCTACAAAATGCTAGTGATGAGCAGTTAAATCAAGTAAAAGCTACAAACGCAGAGCAAAGCGAGATTATAAACGCTCAAAACGAGCAGATAAACGCTTTACAAAGTAAAATCGATGAGTTAAGCAAGGCCTTAGAAAACGCACTAAATCAACCGCAAAATATGAGTTTTGATAACCATAATAACGATGGTAATGTAGGGCAAATTAAGGAGCAATTAAATGCTATGAGAGCAGAGCAAGACGAGCTAAGAGCTAGGGCGGATTTTAATATGGGGTATCAGAATTTTAAGCAAAATTATCCGACTATCGATGGCGATATGCTTTTGAGTTTTGCTAAAAATAATGGATACGAGCAGTTTTTGGGTGATTTTAAAGGTTGGGAGATTTTAGCAAAGCTTATGATTAATGAAGCCAAACCAAAGCAAGCCCCAGACCCAATTACAACAAGCTCAAGTAGCGGAGTATTTACGCAAAAAGGTATTAGAGATGACGCTAGTGATATAGAAATAGGCGCTGAAATATTAAATATCTCTAAAGGCTTAAGATGACAAGCATACACGACTTAAAACTAGGGAGCAATACTTTAGAAATACTTCAAGTGATATTAAACTCACTTGAAGCATTTCCAGATGAGATAGCTAAACTTGATTTAAGTAAATTTACTCAAATAGCAAGTAGTATAGATAGCTCATATCAAAATATACAAACAGCTGGGGCCAATATAACAGCGATGAAAAATGCTATTAATCAAACTAAAAGCTTAATTGATGAGATTAAGAGCCAAATAGATAGCAAATTAAATGGTTTTGAAGCGGATTTTGTTAGTGCCAATAATATACAAAGCGTTATAACGCAAGATAAAAACACTATTGAAGCGATAAAAAGACAGATAGATTTAATCAAATCTAATTTTGATAGCTCATATAGCGATTTTAATGCTAAAAATAGTGAATTTACTCAAAAATCTAAGAGTATAAAAGAGTATATAGATAGTAAAAATAGTGAAATTCAAAATAGCGTAGCTATAAATCAAGAGCTATTTAAAAGCTTAGATGAAAATCTAGCTAAAAATGAGCTAATCAATAAAGAAGTAGATAGAAAGATGGCTAATTTAGCTAATAAGGCTAATGAAGCTATAGATGATATAAGCTCTATAAAGCTAGATATCTTAAATAGAGTTAGCAATGCCAAGGATGATTTAGCTAAGTGCGTTTTGATAGCTGATATGACTGGGGCTACTTTAAGCTCTTATAATGCTAAATCTTATGAAATTTTAGAAAAGTTTGAGAGTGATGAGATAGTTCAGGCTACTTATCTATTAAAAGGGGAGATAATCCACGCTAATGCTAAATTATCAGCTAATAGATTAGCTCTAGCTATAAAAGCTGGTACTACGATGGCTTATAGGATTAAATATGAGCTAGAGTTGCCTAGACTACAAGAGCTAAAAGATGAGTATAGAAGTAGCAATGATTTAGCTAAAGATAGATTAGATAAATTAGATTTAATGCTAAATGAAGCTGATAAGATGATTAGAAATAGTCAGTTTTATAACTATTTAGGAGTGATGATATGAAGTTACAATCAATTAGTTTTAGTGGCAATAACAGGGTTAATATTAATAGCCAAGCAGTTATTAATATATCAGTGTTTAATCCACTAGATACGCCAAGCCAAATTAAGGTAAAAATCCTTAATGAGCTTGGCAACACAAAATCTATTATATACCAAGGAGAGCTACAAGCTAAAAGCGGGTATCAAGCAAAACTATTTGCTAATAATGGCGAGAAGCTAGAGTTTGAAGCTAGTGGCGAAGTAGGCTTTAATGTAGGGGTATTAAATGAAACATATATCGCTAAAGGTATTTTAAATACTGAGTATATACCTTGCGTTGGTGATGGGGTTAAAAGTGAGTTTAGCTTTAATGGCTTAAGCGTTAATAGCTTTAAAGAAGTTAGAATAATTTTTGATGGCTTATATGAAGCAGTGTTCGCTAAGGATTATAGCCTAAATAGTGATAAGAGTGGTGTGGTGCTTAATAAAATACCAGCTAATGGGCTAGAGTTTATAATCTTAATAACAAAACAGGAGTAAAAATGAGTAGTTACGATATATCTACTGGCAAGATAGATGGCAGCGCCATAGGTGGTAAGCTAAATCGCAGTGTTATAGCTCATACGCCTATTTTAGATGATAAAAATAGCGAGTTTTGGGGCTATGAAGGCGAATTAGTGGTGCTAAAAAATAGCGGTATATTGTGTCTAGTCTTAGAAGATATTGCCCAAGCGGATAAAGACACAATAGAAAATCTCAAAAATAGCTCTAAGATAATGTATCTAAGTAGCTTTGTAGGAAATGGCGAATAAATAATAAGTAAGGATGAGTGATGAGTAGTATAGTAACTGATAGCAAAATTGATAAGATAGATGAGCTAATAAGCTATCTAGATAGTGCCTTGCCAAACAGACTAGCTGAATTGGAAGCTAAGATAGATGCGGTAGCAGCTTTTTGGAAAGAAGCTAATATCACAGGCAAAGAAGTTCAATCACAGCTAATTAATAGCTTAGACCCTACGCCTAAAAAGGTGGTGATAAATGGGGTTGAATATGATAATTTCACAGCTTTAAATGAGAGATTAGAAGCCAAAATCCAAGGTGTGCTAAGTGAAGTTGATAGCATAAAAGAGCTTATCAAGACAGAGATTAATAATAGAATTAAATATGATAAAGTGGAGATAGAGTAATGGAAGTTAAAAAATATGACAAGATAGTTCTAGATAGCACTAGAAGCATAGATGATATAGTAGCTGATATAAAGGCTGAACTATCTAAACAAGAGAGCCAAAACGCTGGGGAGAGCTATATATGCTATGTATCACACGCATATAGCAGTGGGGAGAATGCTGGGGTTAATTATATAGTTGTTAGTGATGACTTTAAGCGTCTTAATAGGCTTAGTTCTAATGTTATACAAGCTAATGCCTATACCAAAGATGAGATAAATGAGCTAATAGCCAAAGTAGATGCTAAAATCCCTGTGGATGAAGCCAAACTAGCTAAACAAAACGAGCTTAAAAGGGTAGAAGCTGATATCTTAGATAAAGAGCAATCAATACCACGCAAACGCCAAGAGCTATTAACTCTAAGCGAAGAAAAGAGAGCCTTAGAAGTTAATCTAGCTACCATAACAGAGCTAATAAACGAAAAGCAACAAGCTGGTGAAAATACCGATATCTTAGAAGTTCAAAAGAGACAATATGAGAGTGATATAGCTACTAAATCATCTCAAATAACTAATTTAGAAAGCGAGATTAATCAGCTAAATAGTGATATAGAAGTGCTAAATCAGACTAAAGAACGCCTAAAGAGCGAAGAAGCCCTTATCCAAAGTCCCGAGTTAGCTACTAAAGAGTATGTAGATGAGTTAAAGGCTACGCTAACTGGAGTAGTTAAGCTAACTGGAGACCAAACTATAAATGATATAAAAACTTTTAGCGTTCCACCAGTATCAGCTACAAACCCAACAGAAACTAATCAAGTAGCTAATAAAGCTTATGTAGATTTAGTAGCTAGTACTAAGGCTAATGATAATGTAGTAGTGAATTTGACTACCAATCAGACTATAGCTGGGGTTAAGACCTTTTCAGCTCCTCCAGTGAGTGCTACAAATCCAACAGCAAATAATCAAGTAGCTAATAAAGCCTATGTTGATAGTGTAGTAAATACCAAAGCAAACGCTAACGCTACGGTGAATTTGACAGGTAACCAAACAATTGCTGGTAATAAAACCTTAAGTGGAACTACTACATTTAATGGAGCAATAACTAGTAAAGGAGCCAATACATTTAGTGGTAACAATACCTTTGATACTGGGCAAGTAACATTTAATAACAAAGCTCCAATATGCAATGTAGCACCAGCAGCTGATACAAATCTAGTAAATAGAGCATACTCTAAAAAGCGTGGTGGATATGTAGCAGTTACTGGTGGGGCAATAAATCTAAACAATGGGATTAACTTTAGTCTGAATTTGACTTCTAAAGTAAATATTACTGTAACTAATGCAGCTAGTAACATAGGTCAGACTGGTGAGATATTTGTAGCTAAGGGGGCTAACATATCAGGATTTTCAGCCCCATTTAACTTTAGAGTAGCTCAAAGTGGCTTTGGTAATAATGAGGTATTTAGCTACACAGTTGTAAGTAGCTCATTAGTTAGAATTACTAGGAGTTAATAATGCTATTAGGTGGTCTAAATCCAGTAATAGATTTAAAAACTGGTTTGCCTGTAGCAGGTAAGTTTTATGCTAATTATTATGAAGTTATATTTCCAAGGAGCTGTGATTTATCTCAAACAACAATAAACACACCTGACCTAAGAGGTAAAGAAGTATTTTGTAAAACCCACAGCATAATGTATAGCAATAATACTATGAAAACTAGCTGTACTTTTAGTATTCACTCAGATGTTGGAGACATTGGAAACTTAACACCTTATTATGGGGTTAATGGTGGTTACCAACCTGCAGTACCTAATAACCAATATAGAGATATAACTAGCAACAAGTTTGGTACAAAGCTAGTGGTCAAACAGTGGTGGACAGGCTCAGGTAAAGCTAGTTCGGGGTTTTATTATAGCAATTTCTCAAAAGGGTCATTTTATGCAAAAGTGTGTATATATTATAATTAAGGAGTTTAAATGTTTTACGATATAAATAAAAATGAGCTAGTTAGTCTAGAAATATACTATAAAGATGTTGAATTCAGTGATGAAAATGGCCAAAAGCATCAAGGAGTTGATACATACTTTTTGGATAACTGCGATGATGAGACGCTAAGGTCTTTAGGTTTTGCTAGGGTAGTGGAGCAAGTAGCCCCAGCAAATGATGATATATATAAAGAACCATCTATTCTAAAGAGCTATGACGAAGCTAAGAATATCTACAATATCAGCTATGAGATAAGAGATGTAAGCACGGAAAGTGCTAAAGAGATAAAGCTAGATGAACTCTCAAGTATTAAGGCTACAAAACTTTTAACACTAAATTATCAAGGTAATGAGTTTCAAATAGATAGCGATAGTAAGATAAATATAAGTGGCAAGGTAAGCCAAATTCTCTTAGCTACTTCTAGTGGGCAAGATACTGGAGCTATAAACTGGATTACTAAGGATAATAAGGTAGTTAGCTTTAGCAAAGAAGAGTTTATGGCTTTTGGTGTAGCTGTAGCAGCTCATACTGAGAGTGTGCTATTTAAACACGACCAGCTAAGAACTGCTGTAAATAATGCTACTAGCATTGATGAGATAAAAGCTATAGAGTGGGTGGATTAAGCTATGGATAGAGTAGTAGTCCAACCAATAGCTAAAGATAGGTTTAGAGTCTATAAAGACTTTTCATATCAAGGGGTTTGTATTCCTAAAGGCTTTGTAACTAATGGGGCTAATATTCCTAGAGTGTTTTGGAGCCTTTTCCCACCTAATTCGCCAGAGTATCTAAGTGCTGTGGTGATACACGACTATATGTGTGCTAATGTGAGTGAATATGGTTATGAGATGGCCGATAGATACTTTTATGAAGCTATGATTGAAATCGGAGTGTCTAAATGGAAAGCTAAGCTATTTTACTTTTGTGTGAAGTGGTATCATAAGTTTAAAGTATTAAAAAATAGGAGTTAGATATGGGTTTAAAATGTGTAACAATGCTAGTTAAAGATGGCAATTTAAGCAAAGATGAGATTAAGGAGATAGCCCTTAGCAAATTAGAGAAATATAATAGTATTAATAAACCTAATGATAATATAGCTATGGTTATAAATCCAATAAGCAAAGATAGCTTTTATCTCATATCTAATAAGCTTAAAGAAGCCCTAAATCTAGATGATAATATAGTTGAAGTTGCTAGTACCCGCTCTGATAATAGTGAGTTAAACGCTAAAATAGCAGAATTGGACGCTAAAATAGATAATGAAATTGTAACCTTAAGTAATGAAATTTTAACTAAGGCTAGTTTAGAAAATCATAATAATCTAGTAGCTAGTTTAGCTACATATGCTTTAAAGAGTGATTTAGACACTTTAGCCACTAAGGATGAGCTATTAACGAAAGCTAATCTATCGGATTTAAACACCTTAGCTACTAAAGACGAGCTATTGGCAAAGGCCGATTTATCAAATTTAGATAATCTAGCTACAAAAGATGAATTAAATAGCTATGCCTTAAAAAGTGAGATAAATAGCAGTGGTGGCAGTATAGATGAAAATACGCTAAATCAAGCTATAAATCAAAATGCTACTATACAAGAGTTAGGAGCGAAGGTTAATCATATGGCTACAAATCTACAAGGGGCTACTTACACACAACTAGTAGCCACGATGAAGTTTTTAGGCTATGAGTTACCTAGTGAGTTAAGAGCCTACGCAGATTATAACTTATATGCTGATGATAGATTAAGCGGTGATTTAACTATCGGATTTACGCCTATTTCTTATGCTGGTAGTTACGGACAAGCGTGGGAGAATGTGGCGATATATAATGAATTAGGCGAGAAATTAACGGCAAAATACGCAAGTATTAGCGGTGATGGGCTAAATATTGACGCAGTATTTGCTAAGGATATAGCTCATCCAAAGGGCGATAGCTGGGAGCCTGTGCCTAGTGATTATATCTTAGCTGATGGCGAAGTGAGAGTAAGTATCACTTTAGGGGCATCTAGCTATTATGGGGCAACATATGGCTTAAGAATGCTTAACAATAATCCTAGCAGTTGGCCAGAGAGCTTTTTAGGCGGTAGCCATAGTTATGATGAGTGGATTTTTACATTTCATAACTATAAACCGACAAAATTCAGCATCACAAATGGAACCGCAACATATGGCGGTTATGGATATATGACTAAGTATAATATGCGTTTAAGCATAGGCAACTGGAGCAAAACACTAACCTATGAAAATAGCAATTATCCAAATAACATTGAGATAGATTTTACTAATCTAAATTTTGGTAGCGACGCTAAGACAATTGAACTTGCTAAGGCGTGGAATGTGCCAGTAACGCCGTATGATATAAATAGTGATATGGTAGGTGGATGATGGGATATATAGTTTATGGGATATTGGCTCTCATTTTGGGGCTATTGTGGTGGCAAAATGGTGCTTTACAAGATGAGCTAAAAGAGCAGCACTCGATAAATCTCTTAGCTACTAAGGCTAATGAGAAGTGGCAAGATGAGATAGAAAAGCTAAATTTGGAATTCTCAAAAGGCTTAGAGAGCTTAAGTGAATTAAAGAGCAAGAAGGAGATAGAAAGAGTATATGTCAAAGAGGTTTCAAATAATACAAATAGCTGTATTGACGCTGTTAATGCTGTTTATGAGCGGTTGTGGGAGCGTGAGAATAACAGAACCACAAGTAACACCAAAGACTCATATACCAATGAGCCTCTATCAGCCAAGCAAGATTGATTTTAGCAAAAGAGCTACAAACGAAAAAGAGGCTAGCGATATGGTATGGGAGCTATATCTATATATAATGGAATTAAACTATGGAATTGAGGCTTTAAATGGTGGAAAATGAAGTTTTAAAAGCGGTTGAAAGCGGTGGAATTATTGCTCTTTTGATTGTGGCTGTGGTTGCATTTTTTAAGATTGCTAAAATGCTTTATGAAGGGAGAATTCAAGATTTAAGAGAGAGCAAACTCAATCGTCAGCAAGTAGATTTAGTGGGCGAAAAGATAGATGAAGCTATCAATGAGATTAAATCTAGTAAAGAGGCTATAGTATCAGAATTACAAAAGCAACATTTAGTAAGCGAGAGCAACTCAACTAACCAGCTTGCTATGATTAGAATGCTAGAGCAACTAGCAAATGCTAAGCTAGATAAGATAGAAAAAGATTTAATCGAGGTCAAAAACTCCACCAAGGATACTCAATCTATATTGCATAATATCAAAGCAGCTAGGGTAGCAAAAAGTCAAGAAAGTTATATAAAATTAAGAGAATAAGGAGAGATAATGAGTTTAAGCAAAGATGGACTAAATGAGCTTTTAGAAGAATTAAAAAAAGAAGAAGGCTTTAGAGCTAATATTTATCAATGCACAGCTGGAGTGGATACCATAGGCTATGGATTTAATGTAGCGTATTTAACCAAAAAGGAGCTAGAGCTAAATGGCGGTTTTATTGAGCCGATGAGCAAAGAAATTGCTACTGAAATTTTAGAACTTAAGGTTAAAAAGCTTATAAAAAGCGTAGATGCAGTATATAGCTGGATAGATAACTTGCCTGAAGTGGTGAAAATAGGTATCTATGATATGATTTATCAACTAGGGGCAAAAGGCTTTGGTAGCTTTGTTAATACGCAAAAATATCTAAAGCTTTTAGATTATAATAAGGCTATAGAGAATATAAAAAGCTCAAAATGGGCTAAGCAAACACCAAGGAGAGCTAATAACCTTATTAAGAGATTGCAAAGGGCTAAAGATGACTATAAAAGCTTTTAAAGATTTAATACTTTATAGAATAGCAGAGAAAAATCTACACTCACCAAGCGATGAAATGCTAAATTATGAGACATACGAAGCAATGCTAAAAATAGCTAACGATTGCTACCCTATAAATCTGATTTGTAGGGATGGGGATGATAGATTGGAGCGAGTTTTTAGGTGGGTAAATGATAAGGGGATTTATCTAAGATTTCCAAATTTGCCTATATTTAATGAAGATGACCCAAAATATAATCCAAATACACATATTGATTTTGATGAGCCACTCAATTATGCGGTTTTAAATGAAGTGCTTTTTAGGCTAACTTTAGAAAAAATATATCGCCAAATTAGCGATGAAGTAGTATCTAACTACATAGCAAATAGTAAAAATGTAATAATGGAGCCAAGATATGACAGAGCTAGAAAATAGCATTAAAAGAGTAAGTAACTTTAATCTACAAGGCTTTTTAGTAAAGCTTAAAAAGGCACTAGAGAATTTCAGTAAAACTATGAAAACAACGCCTTATAAAAAATAGAGTTAATACTAATTTATTCTATGAGTGGTGATATATATCGCCTAATTTGTATTCTATAGCGTGGATATAAAAGCAATTATTATCAATAGTGCCAAATATCCTGCTATCTCCTGCTCTAACTATAAAAGCTTCTTTTATTTTGCGTTCGATAAAAAAATTCTTAATTGTATCATTACTCCATTTTCATTTATCAATGTCGCACTTTTCGCAACCGCCGATAGATTGTGCTTTGCTCTGTTGGATAAGCTCGTGGGGTTTTTTCTCTCTTATATACATAAGAGTTTTTACGATTTTTTGAACCTTTGATTTATCGTTGATATTATCTGATGAGCTAGTAGGTAAGCCAAATTTATAATCATCTATAATCTTTGTAAAGCTAATATCAAGGCTTTTAGGATTACTCTCTTTTAAATTTGTGTTACGATACTCTTTGTTGGCAGTCTCTTTTAATTTCATTTTTCAACCAGTGGTATAAAAAAGTTTTTTAAACTATCTTGTGTGATTTCGTTATTTTTACCTTGTTCATATACACTAAGCCACGGCATCTCTGTGTGCGTTTTATCTCTTAATCCATAGGCTGAATATTTATTGTAAATGTTTAATACTTCACTTATTAGTTTAGTTTGCTGTGGGTGGAGATTAAGAGCGCCCATTTGCTTTTCATCCATCGCTTCATTTTGTAGTTTTTCGTCAGTTAGATTTTTCACCCATTGATAAACCGATGGCACAACAGGTCCGTGTAGCCACGCTTCCATTTTATCCTTAAATAAAGGTGCATCAAACATAGCCAAATGGTAGCCTTGAATATAATAAAGCAATTTTAAAAGCTTTAATCTACTTGTGTATTCTACAATATCATCATCACTATTTTTTAATAATGCTAAAGTCAATTTAGCGGTATCTATGGCTGATATAGTTGTCATCTCTATTCTCCTTAATGCTTAAAATTTATCAAAAATAAGCTTTAAATTTGCTTTTATTAGCTTAAACCGCACAAAAATATAAATGGCTCAATTTTAGGTAAATTTGAACCTATTAAATATATTAAAATGCTTAAATATTTAAAATAGGAGTAAAAATGGCGATAACTTCAACACAATTTCAATCACCAGCAACACAAAGAGTTGGGCTAATCCCTAGCGTCTATGATAAGATTATCTTAGTAGGGGCTAATGATACGCCTATAATGTCTATGATAGGCACAAGCGTGGTTAAGGGTATTACGCATTCTTGGATAACTGATACACTTAAAAAGCCTAGCAAAAACGCTCAATTAGAGATAAGCTCATTCGTAGGAGACCAAAAATCTACCAAACAGCAAAACACAAACGCAACGCAGATTTTTACC
Organism: Campylobacter vicugnae; assembly: GCF_002139875.1. Lineage (NCBI taxonomy): Bacteria > Pseudomonadati > Campylobacterota > Epsilonproteobacteria > Campylobacterales > Campylobacteraceae > Campylobacter > Campylobacter vicugnae. The sequence goes on along the minus strand of NZ_CP018793.1, from coordinate 1,396,079 downwards.
ACTGATATTATGGTAAGCCAAACTATGCAAGAAGTAGCTACATATGGCGGTAAAGAGCTTGAAAACGAAGTAGCAAAGGCTACAAAAGTCCATAAACTAGATATAGAATACGCAATTTTAGGCCTTGGTAGAGATACTTTAGCTAAGGTAAGCGTATTAAAATCCCCACAAGTAAGAGAAGCGGACAAACCTGGAGAGATGGCAGGGCTATTTTATTACGCAGCTAAAGGCGAAACGGCTTTTAAAGACAAAAATGGTAGAAAAGAACAAGGCAATATAATTGCTTTTGGCTCTTGTGATAACAACAAATGGGGCGTTGGGGATTGCGTAACGCTTACTGAAGATGTCCTTCATCAAGTCTTACAAAGAGTTTGGGAGAGTGGAGCTACACCAAAGGATATTTTCATCGGAGCTGAGCTTAAAAAAGCCCTTAATAAAATGGCTTCAAGGCAATTTAGCAATGAGAAGTTTATAAACTCAAGCGTAGTGAGCCTAGATACTGATTTTGGTAAAGTAAATTTCAGACTTCATAGATTTTTAAGCAAAGAGTATGGCCTTGAAGATTGCTTAATCGCTGGGGATTTTAGCTATGCTAAGATGGGACTTTTAAAACCTACATTCTTAAGCGATGTAAGCACAGATAAGACAGCAATAGCAAAACGCTATTATACTGAAGGTTGTCTAGAAGTTAGAAATGCTGATGCCTTTGCTATTGGCGTTGGTCTAAAAGCAGATTAAGAGCCTAAGCCCTATGGGGCTAGGCTAAAATAATAATAAGGGTTTTAAATGCTTAATTTTTTAGGAAATATAGGTAGTAGTATCACAAATGGCTTAACTGGATTAAATAATTATGCTGGAAACTTTAGCAATTTAGGTGGTCTTATCGGTGGGGCTGGGGCATTGTATTCAGCATATCAGAAACAAAGAAACGCTAAAAAGCAGATGGATTTACAAAAAGACGCATTTAACTTTAACAAAATGCTAACACAAAGAGAGATAGATAGACAAAACAAAGCTGATGATGACTTATATACAGCTTTTAGAAACTCAAGCTATTATAGGGGCGTGTGATGGCATCGTGGTTTAATCCTAGAGCAGTTACATATAACTCAAACCCATATCTAGTAGCACAAAGCGGAGCAATTGGTGATACTCTATATAAGCTTTATATGGACGCAAGAGCTAACAAGCAAGAACAAGATAAGCAAAACGAGCTAAAAAGACAATTTGAAGTTAATTTCGCAGAAAATCAAAGGCAATTTAACGAAAATAACAATCTACAAAAACAGCAACACCAAGATTTACAAGATTATAGAAATAAAAATATTGAAATTACTCAAAACCAAAATGATTTTAATAATAATCTAAATTTACAAAAATTCTATTTAGAACAACAAAATCTTAAAGAAAATCAAAGGCAATTTAATGAAACACTAACTAGGGAGCTAAATAATGATTTAGACCTAGCAATCAAGCAAAAGAATATGCCTGTATCCGAACAAAAAGACCTTAAAAATGTATTTACCGCATTAAACCAAGTCGATGAGCTTCAAAATTATGTAGATAAAAAAGGCGGATGGGATAAATTTGGTGGAGTATATGATAGATTTAAAACGCTATGGCCTAATATTTCACAAGACGGAGCTAATTATAACGCATTAGCGAGTAACCTAGCAACTTCAACAAGTGAAGTTTTAAAAGGCCAAGGCAAGTTTAATTATGAAAAAATCAATCAAGATTTAGAGCCTTCAATAGTAGGCACACAAAAAGCACAAAGCACATTAAATGAAACGCAAAAAATGCTAATAAATAGGGCCGATGAACTTATTAAATTAGCTGAGTCACAAAATTACTATGGAGCCAATGAAGCAAGAGAAAATCTAAATAATATTAAATCGAAAATAGAGAATAAGGCTAAAAATGATGAAAAAACTACAAATGATTTATTTAATCAAAATACCATTATGATGAAAAGGTAAAAATGGAAAATCTATATGAAAATTTTAAAAAATACGCAAATAAAGCATATAATCAAGTAGCACCGCTAATCCCATTTAGCAACGCAAACCAATATAATTTTAATCCAAATAGCAACCTATACCAAAACACAAAAGAGCTTAATATACAAAATGATACCGATATTTTAAACCAACAAATGGCAAATTATAGAGCCAATCAAAATGGTACATTTATGCTAAATGCCCTTACAAAAAGCGACGAGCAAAAACAAAAAGATAGCATAGATTTTGATAATAAATTCATTGATTTAGCAACAGCTAAAGGCTACACACCGCATAAAGCTATCGATAAAGATGGCAAAGCAAGATATGCTATAGAAAAAGATGGAGTTTTTAAAGAGATTGAACCTAGTTTTTTAAATGAATTAAAGGCAAATAGCTATGAAATGCTAGGCTCACTTGCTGGAGTAGCCACGGCTTTACCGCACCCACTAGCTAAAACCGCTGGAGTAGCTGGTAAAATCTTAACTCCTATGGTAGGCTCAGCGGTAGGTAGTGGAGCTGGAGCGATGGCTGATACATACTTAAACAACAAAAGCGTAGGAGAAAATACAACAGCAGAGCAATTAGCAAATTCATTTACAGGTGGAGCAAATAACGATATTTTAGGGGCTGGACTTGCTACAGCACTCACTTCAAAACCCGCTATAAATACCCTAAAAGGAACATTAAAAGTCCCTTTAGAAGTTTTAGACCAAGGCCTTGCTGGAGTTGGTGCTAGGCATATACTAAGCCAAAATATCGGTGGGGCAGAGACCGCACTAAAAGCCAATCTAGGTGGAGAATATGAAGTAAGAAATGCCCTAGATAGTGCCAAGGACGCCTTAGGTGCTGACTTAGATAACTTTGTAAGTAAAGACCTTAAAACCATAAATAAAACAAGCGATAACAGATATATTCAAAAGGGAATAGATATAGCAAATAGTGCTATCAATAAGGCTAATGAAACCCTTAAAGGCTTAAATATAGGCAAAGCAGACGCTGAGCTATTGCTTAGTGCTTTAGGCCACGAAAACGGAGTAAAAAACATACTTGACGCCGTGGTAAATAACCCACAATCCGCACAAAAAATCGCAAAAATAAGCTCAAATCTCAATAAAAGCTTTAGTGATAGCATAAACGAACAATTAGCTAAATTTGAAACCCAAACCCCAAAAGATAGCTTTAAAAATAGCTTTAATCAAGTCAAGCAAGACTACGCAGATACTAAAGATATTTTAATTAAAAACTCAAATTACCAAAGCGATTTTAAGGATTTAAACGACAATCTAGCCACTATCTTAAGTGATACGCAAAACATAAACACAAGGGGCGTTTTTAATGCTTTAAATGGTGGTGGCAATCTAGAAAATCTACTAAATGCTAAAAATGCTATAAACGAGCAATTAAGCTATATAATGAGAGCTGATTTTAAAAGCTCAAGTGATTTTATAAACCAAAAAGCACTAAGCGAAGCTAAAAATCTAATTGATAATGAGATTAACACAGCTTTAAAAAATGATGAGAATTTAATAAATTTATATAAAAGTGCCAATGGTGATTATGCTACTATGAAAAATATAGTTGATAGTAATTTAATGAGCCAAATTAGCCGTGATGGAAAGACAAGCCTAGAAGCCCTTAATGCTATGATAAAAAGCAATGATAACATTAATGGCGTTACTCTAAATGACTTTTTAAGCTCACTAGGAGCCAAAGATAGAGCCATAGCAGAAGCTAATATAATTAAAGGCTTAATGGAAAAAAATAGCGTTAATGGCGTAGTGGATTTTAGAGCTTTAAACCAAAGTTTAAATAGTTTAGATTTTGGGAGTGAATTTGCTAAGGAGCTAAGGAGCCAAATCCTAAATAGACAAGCACTATTAAACAACACTAGCGATATTTTAAACGCTTTAGGCAATAAGGTAGTAAAATCAAAAAGTATGAGCCAAGGTATAAGCACCGACCCACTAAAAAGAGCCGAAACGATGAAAGCTAATCTCATCATAGAAAAAATCAAGCCACTAATCCCAAAATTAGGCAATAACGAAGCTTTAAAACTACATTTAAACAGAGCCATACTAAATGCTAATGGCGACTTTAAACTAGCGATTAAAAATATAGATAATATCCCAGATGGTAACTTGCCAACACCAACAAGAAATCTATTAAATGAGTTTAAAGAAGCAGTTAAAGAGATAGAAAAACAAGTAGTTAAAGCAGACAAAAAGAATTTAAACAATGAGCCGATGGCTGAGACACCCAAATCTCAGCGTAAGCAACAAGTGCTCGGGGTGCGAATGAATACCAGCAAAGAGCATTTTTCATCGGCCAATGCCCAAACTATACCAAACCAAAGCATAAAAGAAGCTGAAACAGTAGCCAAAGACCTAACAGCAGACGCACCTAGTGAGTTATATAAAGCTCATAGAAAAGCACAAAAGGCTAAAGAAGCTCCAAAACCACAAGAGCCAAAAGTTACCACGGCTAAACCAACCACACAAGAGCCACAAGCCAAATCAGAGCCAATGGCAACACAAACAACCAAAACTAAAGAAACAACACAAGAGCCAACCCAAGCAACATTTGACATTCTAAAAATTGATAAAAATATATCAGACGAGCAAGTAGAAACGCTATTAAAAGAGATAGAAGATAAGAATTTAAAAGTAAATTTACCTTTAAGAGATGAAGAGCCACTAGGTAAAGCATTACAAAAAGATGAATTAGGCTACAGCCGAAAAAGTCTTTTAGCACGAGCTTTAAATGAGCAATTCTTAAAAAGACATAAAGGATTTATAGAAAGAGCCAAAAAAACGCAAAGTAAAGCCGAATTTCAAAAGTTTTTAAAAGAGAATAAAGCCGAAGTTGTAGAGTATATAAAAGATATGGTTACAAATACTTTAAGATATATAGACGCTTATGGCGAAGGTTATCACTTCACAAATAAGTCATCACTAAGAAGGGCTAATGATATGATATTAAGCTTAGAGAGTGGTAAAAATTTTTACTTTTATAATAAAGCACCAAATAAGATAACAAACCCAGCCCCAAAATCTAATTATGCGGATAAGTTAGTAGATGGCAACGAAGCTATACAAGGGACTTATAAGCTCAGTGATGAGATAAAACAAGATTTGATTAAATCATTAAGAGAGTTTGTAAGCACTAGGCAAAATTTAGCCGATAATATCGCCGATATGAAATCAAGATGGTGGCACAAAATTAAGGAGCAAGAGAGATTAGCCCCTAGCGTCCTTGAAGGCGATAAAAAAGCAAACAATGGCTATGATGAAAATCTATTAGAAGCCTTAAAACACGAGCATTATCTACTTAATCAATTTGAAAAAATTGTTAAAAGCCCACAAAAAACAAGCTCAGATTTAGAACTTGCCAAAAATTATTATTCATTTTTACAGGGTGATACATATACTAAAAATGCCTTAAATGAGATAAGCCAAGCAAGGCAGTTATTAGAACAAGAGCTAAATATACGCCCTATTAAAGAATTTGGCACTAATTACGCAGAGTTTTATCACGATGGAGCAAACGCTATCAAAAAGCTTTTAACCCAAAGACAAGGGCAAGTGGCTGGAGCGTTTGAGAGAGAAGAGCTAGGCGATATAGATTTAGTATGGGGCGAAGTAACAGATGCTATAAAACATAAGGGCTATGGCTTAGCTCATATCTTAGACAAACGCATTTATCAATATATGCAGCAAGGACTAAGCAAGGAAGAGGCTAAGCAAAAGGCAATTGAACTTATAAATAAATTGCCTGATATAATAAAAAATGGGGAGATAATTAAAAAACCTAACGAAGCTATACAAATTATAACCGATGATACTAAAATAGTGTTAAAATCTAATTATTATGGAGAACCAACAAATAAATGGATAGTTACAGCATATGAAAGATTAGAGAAAGACTTAGATATATCCGCTAAGCCTATTACAAAAGGCACGAATTCGCCTTTAAACTCTAAGATAAATTCTACCCCAAAAGAGATAAAAAGTCAAGACCAAAAAGTAGAGCAAAAAGCAGGGCAATATGCCAAATGGCTATCACAAGCTGATAAGATAGCACCACAAGCACCAGATGAGTTATATAAGGCTTATGATAAGGCTAAAAGAACATAAATTTAATCCGCAAAGTCGGATAGATAACTTTAGTATTTGGTTCTTTAGCACGGATTTATTCGTGCGTTAAAAGAACATAAAGATAGTAAAACCAAAAAATAAGGAACAAAAATGGCAAATTTAGATTTAGATACAAGTAAGTTAGTGGGTGATTATAAGCAGATAGAAGCGACTATTATTAGCGAGAATTCCATCTTTGATAAGGCGATTAAGTATCTAGAGAGTAGCTTTAATGATAAGAGCTTAGCCCCAAAAGATAAGATAACTATCCAATCTAACCTAATGAGTTCAATGGCGGTGAATTTAACCGCTAAAGCACTTGAAATAGCTCTGAATTTACAGCAAACTAAAAGCCAACTTGAGTTGTCTAAGGCTGAAATCGAGTTTAATAAAGCAAGAACGGCTCTTGTAACAGCACAAACAGCTACCGAAGCACAAAAGAAAAATGCCGTTATAAGAGAGATAGCAAGTTATGATGACCAACAAAGGATTAAAGAAGCAGAGATTATCACAAATGCGGTATTTGGATATGCTAGTGGTGGCGTAGCAGTGCCTAGTGAGTTATCAAGCAAAATGATAGATTTAATAGATAAAATTACGCCAAATAGTTAATGAATACAAAAACATATCTAAGCGGATGGAGACCTGCTGGAAAGGCTTATGTAGAGCAGATTAAAGACCTTATCTTAGCTAGAAATAAGGGATTTAATAAGATGGTAGAGCTTTTACATAAACAACTTATCAGAAAAGGTAGGATAAGAACAAGAAGCAATAACTTCTATCATTCTACTCTAAGAGCTATGGTCTATTATATACGCTCTTATAATATAAAATCTAGCTCTACAATGCCATATGATTATAACGACCATAATAGATTAGGGCTTAATCAATTTTTCGTAGGCCAAAGCCCATATAACTACTATAATGGAGACCCTGGCGATGGTATATATCACGATAAAGTAGAAATATTATGTATGCCAAGGGCTGTTAGCTCTGGCGTAAAAGATGCAGATGAGCAAGCACCTTCTTTGATACTAGCAGAGACGACTGCAGTAGAAGTAAGAAAAAGTGAAAGTGCCCCTGATGAACCAAATTTAACTCCACTATATTATCTAGATTATCAACGATATTTTTTACACGATAATAGCTATGTGCTATTATTCAATCATCCAAAAGAGTTTGTAGATGGTAAAAGATATAGCTTAATTTATAAGGTTAATAGAATGGCTGAGTATCGTTATTATGGCTATAGCCATAATGAAGCAACAATGATATATCATTATACATTTCACACTAATAGATACGAACAAACCACGCAAAACGGCAAACAAATAAATAAGCGTTTAGGCAACGGCTCATTTAGTTATTCCACGCACCTGGTTAGCACAGAAACAATAACTGGCGGTGATGGAGATAAAGAACATACTATTATAGTTGTGAATGCTAACAACACACCGATAAACTATATAATGGATAATCTTAAAATGGTAGAGATATTAGATTATCAAACATTTAATTATAGAGTTTTTCCAACAGACATAGATGACAATGGAAAGAGAACTTACCACGACTGGAGTGAAATGCTAGTGGAGCCACCACACAATAACTACGATGATTTAAAATTAACAATACAAACTAACCATAAGAAATATACACTCTATCCTGTTGGCTCATATGGTGGTAAGGCTATTTTAAATGATGGGAGAATTTTAGAAGGTTTAGCAAATATAGATAGAAGTAATCATATAAGTAATATTGACATAAGAGCTTTCTTGACTGAGACTTTTTACACTGATAATGATATGCCTACTCGTGGAGCGATGAAGTGGTATATAGAGTGGAGCAACCACTACGCTTTATTTATCAAAGAAGACAAGGGCGTCCCTGGATGGGTGGGGTTTGCTGTTGCGGTGTTTGCTCTTATAGTTACTTGGTATACTGGTGTCCCTGCTGCTCAATGGGCGGTGAATACATTTACTTGGGCTGGGGCAATTTATGTAGCTTGGGCTGGGGCTATATTTAGCGGTGTTGGGCTGTTTCTTAGTATTATGAGTGGGCTAGGACTTATGGGTGCCCATATGGCTAAGGTAGGTAAGATATTTAGTCTAGTTGGTGGTGTGATAAATATATCTACAATGATTAGTAGTGCTTGGGCGAAAGTCCCTGCTACCGCTGCTGCTAATGCGTCGGCTCTATCGGCTAAATCAATTGCTAGTAGTGGTGGTTTAAGCCAAACTAGTGCTTTATATGCCAATACTGGCTTTTCTAATGCGTCGGCTCTTGGGTCAAATCTAACTACTTCAAGTAGTGTTATGTTTAATTCTAACTCTAGCATTATGTTTAGCTCTGGGACTTTGAGTAATAGTGCCGTTACTTCTGGCTTTGGATTGAACGCTGGTATTAGCTCTGGGCTTTATGCTAGCGGTAATACTATGATATCGCCACTAACAGCTATTGCCATATCTCAACCTGTGGGGCTAACAACTACACAAATAATAAATCAATCTCTAGACCTTTTAAGCAGTGCTTATAAAACATATTCAGACGCTAGAGATATGTTTAGAAAGCCAAATGAATTTAGCGATGATGAAGTGCCAACAAACGATGATAAGCCACAAATCAACTATCTACCTATGAATAGTGAGTATATAATTCGTAGGCATTATAATATCAGCGATGATTATGATTTAGGATTACAAAGTGGCACACTGCTTTATTTGCCAAGTGTAAAAGATAGATATTCTAATTAGCTAAGCTATTATCTTTTTTAGCTACTAAATGGGCTAAAAGCTCGTTTTTATCCCACAATCTATGGCTTTTGCTAAGGCTTATAGTAGGTTGTGGGATTTTGCCTTCTTTAATATATCGCCAAATGGTGGCGTCGCCTTTTATGTGTAGTAATTTTTTAAGCTCTTTTGTGTTAAGAAAGTTATCCATAATATTAGCCTTAAATTAAATATTTTATAAGTTGTATTATACTATTTCTTAAATTGCTAAATAAATAATTTTCTTTTAAGCTTTTTTTAGTAATATCACTATCTATTTTTCTATTTTAATTCATCTCTTATTTTATCTATATAATCATTATACCACTTCATTAATTGAGTTTTTTCGTTTAATCTTTCAGAGTGATTATAGGCGTTTCTTATTTGATTGGTATCTGCGTGGGCTAAACATAGCTCTATAATTTCAGGGCTTAATCCGTGCTCTTGTGTGTGTTCGTTGCAAATTGTAGAAAATAACCCCCTTAATCCGTGAAAATCCGTATCATCTCTAAAGCCCATCTTTCTTATAGCCTTACTTAGCGTCCCATCGCTCATCACATTAGCATTAATGCTAAATAGATATTTACCTAGCTTATAGGGCTCTAATTCTTTTAATATCGCTTTGATTTGATTGGTTAATGGTAGTATAAATGGTTTTTTGGTTTTCATCTGCTCTTTTGGTATATTGATAATTTCTTTTGTGTAGTCTATATATTCCCATTTTAGCGTCCGTAATGTTTGGCTTCTTAGGGCTGTATAAACTCCCATTTTTAGGGCGTATTTTGTTAGGATATTGCCTTTATAATTCTCAATAGCGTCTAAAAACTCTTTAAGCCTTTTTGGCTCTTGTATGTAGCGGTGGTGGGTGGTGGTGTGCTTATCTTTACAAATATCACTAAAATTTAAATCGGCTAATGGGCTTATATAGTCGTGAATTAATCCGTGGATTGCTATAAATTTCAAAATATCTTTTAATATCCCAAAAATCTTGGTTTTAGTCTCGTATCCATCGCCCCTATTATCTTTTAATTCTAATTCTAAAACGCATTTAATAAGCTTATCTCGCTTTAAATCTTGGATTTTGATATTGCCTAGCTTTGGGATTATATGGTTATTTAATCTGCCTTGTATTTTTTGAAAAGTTGCTAAATTTTGTTTGGATTTGTATTTTAGCCACATTTGTGCTACTTCGTTGAAGGTTAGCTCTTTTAGCGTTGGGTCAATATCTTGAGTTATTTGGGCTTTTAATTTTATGGCTTCTTGCCTTGCGGTGGCTAGTGAGATTAGCGGATATTGGCCTATTTTATATTGCTTCATCTTACCATCTATTTTAGCCCTAAAAATAAAAGATTTTGTTTGTGGGCTAATTCTTACTATTAGGTTGGGTGTGCTCTCATCTTTGATTATTAGCTCTTTTGTATCTAGTGGTAGGGTGATAGCTTTTAGTTGGCTGTCTGTTATAAATCTTTTATTTTTCATTGTTCTTTCCTTTTGGGATTTCCTTCCTTATCCTTAACCTTTTCCTTAACCCTTTGGGTGAAAAGAAGTGAAATGAAATGATATCAAATAAAAGCTTAAATTATTTCCAAAATCCGATTTTTAGGACTTTTTTGATAATTTGTGAAAGTTTAAGAAAAGTATTGAAATATGGTATTGGTGCCTAGGGGGAGACTTGAACTCCCGACCTCCGGCTTATGAGACCAGCGCTCTAACCAGCTGAGCTACCGAGGCACAATAAGGATAACGTGGTGGCTCTAACAGGACTTGAACCTGTGACCCCCACCATGTCAAGGTGATGCTCTACCAACTGAGCTATAGAACCTTATTGGTTAAAAGACTGTGATTATACAAATTCAAGCCTTAAATTTGAATAAAATTAGGCTTGAATTCAAAAATTTATGCCAAATTTGCCTTTACAAGCATAGCATATAGGATAACAAACATTATAATTGTAGGGACTTCATTATACATTCTAAAGAATTTACCGCTTTTTGTGCAGCGATTTTCTTTAAATTGTTTCATAAAATACCCAAGACTAAAGTGATAAATCACTAAAATCACAGCACAAAGTAATTTCATATGAAAATACCCTTGCTTCATTAGCTCAGGTTTAGCATCAATTAAGATAAATAATCCTGAAGCTATCGTAATAATCATCGCAATCCAGCCAATTCCATGAAATAGTTTGGACTCTTGAATTTTAACCACATCGCAAAAGCCATTATTTGCTATATGTTCAGCGTGATAGACAAATAGTCTAGGTAGATAAAAAAGCATTGCCATCCACGATATAAAAGCAGCATAGTGTAGCCATTTTACCCATAAATAGGTTTCGTATTCCATATCTTCTCCTTAAATTTTTTGCAAGTTTAGCATATGATTTGTAAATAAATTTAAATATTTTTCAAAATAGAATCTTTTCTACTAAGATACTCTTCATAACTTATAGCTCCACTTTTATATAGTTCGTATAGTGTCTCTATATTTTCTAAATTTTTACTACTGCTTATGCTATTTTGTAAGGATTCTATATCATTTATCCTAGCAATCCATTTATGAATAAAAAAGGCATCTAATAGCCACCATATCAACCAAATTCCCAAAAATATATAACCAACTAAAAATATTGCTGTGGCACTCCCAATCCAAAATATTAAAAGTTGCAAAACAGCACTTAAAATTTTACCGCAATAAAATCTATGTACGCTAAAATAGGGGAGAAAAATCCATAAAAAATAGGCAATATATACATTACGTCCCATTATTTTTTCTTTCTTAAAATTAGAGCTTGGATTAAGATTATAGCTACGCCTAAATTTATCATAATATCAGCAAAGTTAAACACAGCAAACTCAAACCACTTATGCCAAAATATATAATCTACTACACCAGGATGGATGAATCTATCTAAAATATTAGAACATCCTCCACCTAAAATCAAACCAAATGCAGCTGTATGCGATCTTAAAAGCTCCTTTTGCCCTAATAAATATCCAAGCAAAAGTGCAATCAATCCTAGCTGGAGATATTTTAAATTCGCTCCTAAAAACGATAGCATAGAAAATGCTACACCTTTATTATATACAAGTATTAAATCGACAAAACTACCATGGTATCTAAAACCGTGCAAAAAGACCCATTTGATAAGCTGATCAATAGCAAAAACTACAGCAAAATAGCTTAAAAATCGTAAAATTACTCTACTCATTTAGAGCTTTTATAAAGAATTTTTCCACCTCTTCCATCTTTTGGGCTACTAGATATTCATCTTTACCTTCAAGAAGTAATCTGATGAGGTTTTCTGTTCCAGAGTAGCGAAATAGCGAGCGAATATGAAGCTGTTCTAGCTCGCTTTGTAGCTCTTTTATCCCTTTTATCTCATCAAGTGGGCGTTTTTGAACGATTTTTAAATTTACTAATTTTTGCGGGTATGATTTGATTTTGCCAAAAATATCACTAGCTTTTTTGCCACTTTTTAATAAGCATGCACTAACTTGAAGCGCTGAGACTAATCCATCTCCAGTTTTAGAAAAGTCGCTAAATATGATATGGCCGCTTTGTTCGCCTCCAAAGTTTATCCCATGCTCTTTCATCATCTCTAAGACATATTTATCGCCAACATTTGAGCGTTTTAGAGAAATTTTGCGTTTATTTAGATAGTCATCTAAGGCAGCATTACTCATAACAGTAGATACAATTGCCTTTTTACTTAGCATATTATTTTCATCTAAATAGCTTGCTAATACACCAAGAAGAGCATCTCCATCGACTACCACTCCATTTTCATCGACAACTACAAGCCTATCAGCATCTCCATCAAATGCAAATCCAATATCAGCTCTTAATCTTTTAACTTCAGCTGCCAAAGATTCAGGGTGCAAGGCTCCACAATTTTCATTAATATTAGATCCATTTGGCTCATCATTTAATACTATTATCTCAGCTCCTAATTCGTTAAAAACTGTTGGAGCTACTTTATATGCAGCACCATTAGCCACATCTAGGACAACTCTTAACCCTTTTAAGGTTAGCTCTTTTGGGAAGGAGTTTTTAATATGCACGATATAGCGACCTATTACATCGTCTATTCTTTTGGCACTTCCGATATCTAGACCGGTTTTTTGATTGTGTTGGATTAAATCTAGATTAAAGTAAATTTCTTCGATCTCTCTTTCATCGGCTTCAGCTAGTTTATTGCCACTCCCATCAAAAAATTTAATTCCATTATCAAAAAATGGATTATGGCTAGCACTTATCATTATACCAGCATCACAACGCATATCTTCAGTTAAAAATGCAATAGCAGGAGTCGGCATAGGGCCAATTTGCACTACATCATAGCCAACCGCTGTAAGTCCTGCTACGATAGCAGTTTCTATCATATAGCCACTTTTTCTTGTATCTTTTCCTACTAGAATTTTATTAGTTTTAGAGTGCGCTCTAAAGTATATCCCAGCTGCCATAGCCAGACGCATAGCAGTCATAGCATCAAGCTTTTTACCAGCTAATCCTCTTACTCCATCAGTTCCAAATAGCTTCATATTATCCTCATAAATTTTGTAAATTTAATCGTATTTTAGCTAAAAATGTTAAACTAACAAAAATAGTGCTAAAGTTGGCTATTTTACTATATTAAAAGATACTTAAATTCAGTTTTAATTAATAATATTTTGGTATAATTCCGAGCTAAAATTATAAAAAAGGTAAGTTATGGCAAATCATAAATCTGCTGAAAAAAGAGCAAGACAAACCATTAAAAGAACAGAAAGAAATAGATTCTACCGCACAAGACTTAAAAATTTAACAAAAGCGGTAAGAGTTGCAGTAGCTAACAACGATAAAGAAGCAGCATTATCAGCATTAAAAGATGTAAATAAAAGCTTCCACAGCTTTGTAAGCAAAGGCTTCCTTAAAAAAGAAACAGCTTCTAGAAAAGTTAGCCGTTTAGCAAAATTAGTAAATACATTAGCTGCGTAAGCTAGGTTATGCTCGCACAAAAATTACAACCATTCATAGATCGTTTTAGCGAGATTGAGAGCTTGCTAAGCGATCCATCAGTCATCAGTGATATATCTCGTATGACTGAACTCTCCAAAGAACAAAGAAATTTAGAACCAATAAAAGAAGCTAGTGATAGATATCTTCATATTTTATCAAGTATTGAAGAGAATCGTGAGCTTTTAGGTGATGCTGAGCTAGGAGATCTAGCTAAAGAAGAGTTAAAAATCCTTGAACCTGCTCTTGAAGAGTTAGAAAATGAGATTAGAATTTTACTTATCCCAAAAGATCCAAACGATGATAAAAATATATTTTTAGAACTTAGAGCAGGTACTGGTGGAGATGAAGCAGCGCTATTTGTTGGTGATTTAGCAAATGCGTATATGCGTTATACCGAGCAAAGAGGATATAAATTTGAAATTGTTAGCTCTAGCGAGGGAAGTGCTGGCGGATTTAAAGAGATTATTTTGCTAATTAAAGGCGAAGGTGCATACTCAAGACTTAAATTTGAAGGCGGAACTCATAGAGTTCAGCGTGTGCCTGAGACAGAATCTCAAGGTAGAGTACATACATCTGCTATCACAGTAGCAGTAATGCCAGAGGTGCAAGATAGCGAGATAATTATCAATGAAAATGATCTTAAAATCGATGTAATGCGTAGTAGTGGTCATGGTGGTCAAAGTGTAAATACTACCGATTCAGCTGTAAGAATCACTCATAAGCCAACTGGTCTAGTAGTAGTCAATCAAGATGGCAAAAGTCAGCATAAAAACAAAGAAGCTGCAATGAAGGTTTTAAAAGCTAGATTATATGAAATGCAAGAAAAAGAGCGTCTAGCAGCCCAAAGTCAAGAGAGAAAAGATCAAGTCGGAACAGGTGATAGAAGTGGTAGAATTCGCACTTATAACTATCCACAAAATAGAATTAGCGATCATAGAATAAACTTAACCCTATATAGACTTGATGCGATTATGGCTGGTGGGCTATTTGATGAGATTATAGATCCTCTCATAGCTGATCATCAAGCAAGTGCGATAGCAAGTGCTGGGCTATAATGGAGCTTTTGCTTTTAGCCATTGCTTTATCTATGGATAGCGCAGCTCTTAGCATTGCAAATGGTGCAAGATGTCTAAATTTAACTTTATTTAAAATCAGTAAAATTGCCTTTATTTATGGATTTTTTCAAGCTTTTATGCTGCTTATTGGCTACTTTTTGGGGCTTGAGTTTATTAAGTATGTAGAGTTTATTGATCACTATATAGCGTTTTTGATTTTAGTTATTTTGGGTGCCAAGATGATTAAGGATTCAAAAAATCAAGATACCTTAGAGTGCAGTATAGATTTAAGCTTAAAGCTATTAATTATTGGTGCAATAGCTACTAGTATCGATGCGTTAGCTGTGGGCGTAGCGCTTAGCTTTGAGGGTGGTAGCATAGTTTTTAGTTCGGCTATTGTGGGATTGGTTTGCTTTATTATCTGTATCGGTGCTGTTTATATCGGTAGATATCTTGGAGAGACTTTAGAAAAAAAGGCGCTAATTTTAGGTGGAATTTTGCTTATAGCTATTGGATTTAAAATCTTAATATCTCATCTTTTTGATTTAAATATTTAACTGATATAGCCCATTTTTTATCTTTTTTAATACGCGTTTTTCAAGTAATAAATTTATAGTTTCTATGGCTGTTGGTTTGCTGATATTTAGTTCATCGCATAGCTCTTTTATCGTATATTTAAATCTTTTATTATCATCTAAATTGCTGATAATAAACTCTATAATTTGTGATTTTTTTGCCCCTATAATAGTGCACATAATACTCTTATATAGATTGATATTTTCCAAATTTAACTCCATAATTTTTTTAATATTATCAAAAGATAGCTATAATAGTGATAAAAAAGGATAAATTTGAGACTGATTTCGTGGAATGTAAATGGCCTAAGGGCTGTGGTGAATAAAAACGGCTTTGAGTGGCTTAGAGATTTTGGTGTTGATTATATAGGATTGCAAGAGATAAAGGCTAAAGATGTTCAGATTCCAAAAGAGATTTATAATCTTGGCTTTGATAATATTGTTTTAAATTCGGCTCAAAAAGCAGGCTATTCAGGCGTGATGAGTATGGCTAAATTTGGGTATGAAAGTAATAAGTGTAGATTTTTTGAAGATAGTGAAGGTAGGGTATTAGAGCATAGATTTGGCAATATTGTGCTATTTAATATCTATTTTCCCAATGGCCAACAAGGCGATGATAGATTAGAGTATAAGATGGCTTTTTATGATAAATTTTTAGAGTATATTAAAGAGCTAAATGCAAGTGGATTAGAGATAATTTTTTGTGGCGATGTAAATACTGCACATCGTGAAATTGATTTGAAAAACCCAAAAGCAAATTCCAAAACTAGCGGCTTTTTACCTGTGGAGCGTGCGTGGATTGATAGAGTTATAGAGGCTGGATTTATAGATACTTTTCGCTATATTAAGGGAGATAAGATAGATGCATATTCGTGGTGGAGCTATAGATTTAATGCTCGTGCAAAAAATGTAGGCTGGAGAATTGATTACTTTTTTATCTCTAAAGGGTTAAAAGATAAGCTAAAAGATGCTTTTATTTTAAATGAGATAGAAGGTAGCGATCATTGTCCGGTAGGAATTGATATTGATTTATAGGAGGATTGTATGAATTTGGTTTTGGTTATAGATATTCAAGAGAAATTAGCTCCAGTTATGAGTGACGCAGAAGAGTTAGTAGCAAATTCGTTAAAGTTTTTACAAATTGCTAAAGAGCTTGGCTTAAGAGTTATTGCAACTGAGCAATATACTAAAGGTCTTGGAGAGACTTTAAAGAGTTTAGATAGTTTTATAGATGAAAAGTTTCAAAAGATGGAATTTAGTGCTTATAATGCTATAAAAGATGAGCTAAAAGGGGCGCAAAATATCTATATAATAGGCATTGAAGCTCATATATGTGTATATCAAACAACCTTAGATTTAATAAAAAATGGCTATAATGTTACCTTAATTGATGAGTGCATTAGCTCAAGAGATCCAAAAAATAAAACCCTAGCCTATGCAAATTTAAAAGATGTAAAAGTTAAACCACTTGAGATGGTGGCGTTTGAATTGCTTCAAACTGCACAGCACCCAAGCTTTAAAGCTATATCAAAATTAATAAAATAAGCTTTATTCCATATCGTAGCTATCTTCTTCATCTTCATCATCATATGAGTAGTCATTTTCATCATAGTTGTAGCTACGAGAACTTTTACTTGAATAATTATCCTCCTCATAATCTTCATAGTCTTGTAGATCTTCATCTAGATCATCATATCTATTTGACATCACTTTCTCCTTTGTAAATTTGAATTTTTGGCATTGATTCTATATATAGGCTTTGACTTGGGAAGGCAAAGCTTGCATCATCATATTTTTCTACAATTTCCATAATTTTTAGCATTACATCTTCTTTGGTGGCTAAGAACTCACCCCATACAACACTTTTGCTAAAACAGTATATTAAGATATTTATGGAGCTATCACCAAACTCATCAAGCACTACAAAAAGATTATTTTTATACCCATTTAGATCATCCATTGAGACTATACTTTGGCGATATTTTATGCGTGCATCTTGATTATTTAAAGCGCTATCTATACCGCTTTTAGCAATTCCAGGGTGATTTAGTAACATCTCTTTTATATCGTTTATACAGTTTTGTATGCTTTGTTTAGATGTAGTATAGCTTAAGCCTACATGCATTTTAATCTGTCTGCCTACCTTTCTACGGTTCCAGTTTTTTATATTTTCGCTCATTATCTTTGAGTTTGGCACAAATACTAAAGCGTTATCAAATGTCCTAATGGTAGTCTTTCTAAGCCCTATTTCAACCACAGTTCCTTCCACATCTCCACACACTATCCAGTCGCCCTGACTAAAAGAGCTATCAAAAAGCAGCAGTATGGAAGCAAAGAAATTTGCGATTATATCCTTTGTAGCAAGGGCAACAGCAAGACCCCCAATCCCCAAAGATGCAATAAGTGTGCTAATATCAAAGCCAAGTTTGCTTAAAATAATTAAAATCGTAATTATAATGACGATAAAATACATTATCTTAATAATTAAATTTATAATCTCTTTTCGCCCTGATTTTTGTGCTATTTTAGAGAGCAAAACTATGCCATAACCATCTAAAATCCCAAGCATAAACCAAGCAATTATAATGGTATAAGCTATAGTAAAGTAATTAACCAAACTTATACTAATGGTGGCTGGATAGTAGGCTATGGTAAGGGAAAGCTCAAGTGCATAAACTACAAAAAATAGATTAATAGGCGTTTTAATACCGGCTACAAACTGCTCTTTAAACTCCACTGCCACCTGCCTTGAGCGAGAAAGCAAGATTAAGAAAATTCTAAAAATTATTAAAGATACCAGCTTTGGTAGTAAAAAGAAAAATATACAAACTGCTGCTATCATCGTAATTTTTCCAAAATTTAGATCATAGTCTCGTGAGTTGGTGTAGTGGTTTATATGACTTATAGTCTGTCGTAGGTTTAATCCTGTAAGGATAAAATTACTAGCAAAAAGCTGAGCATTATCTTTTAAATAGTTTAAAATTTCATCATAGGTGTAGCGTTTAATCTCTATCTGCTTAAAACTTAGGTCAAATTCATGGCTATTTAAATTTGATTTTAATGTTTTTAAATCTTGATAGTTTGAAATTTGAATCTTTGTAATAGCGTCTATAATGGCATTTTCAGGGGATTTATCATAATCTCTAAAAGCTATGCTAATTTGCGATAAAGCCATATAAAATATCAGATCTAGATCTTTTGAGGCCCTATCTAGCTCTATGCTTATATAGTGATTTGAGCCGGGCTTATACTTTATTAGCTCACGCTCTAGCTCTGTGATATATGATTTTAGAGCCGTTTGGTTAAAATCTGTGCTACTTGTAATGAGTGCCGGAAGCTTAGATATAATATCTTTTTTATCGCTATTTAAAATCTCAAAATCTTGCATATCTGTGCTATTTTTATCTCTATTTTGCTCATATATTATACTCATTTGAGAGTTGAGCGAAACTATCTTTTCTACGCTTAAAATCAGCTCATTAGCAAAGCAGTATCCACTAAAAATACTAAAAATCAGTAAAAATTTGAGAGTAAATTTTGTCATAATCAATGCTCTTTTCTAATAGTTTAAAACTCTTTATTCTATCATCATAGTTATAGACCTCTCCGGTCTCTATTATATAGTGCCAGCCAAAAAGCTTTAGCTCGCCGCTCTTTAACCTCTCTATCACGCCTGGAAATGTCATTATATTTTGAAGAGAATTTATGATATTTAGTCGCTCTGTTACCCACGCTCTTTTGGCCGGAGAGATATCTTTATCCTTTAAAACCTCTTTTTTGATATCATCTATTATCATTAGCCATCGCCTAACAATAGGCGTTTTGGCTAATTTTTCATCACTTTGATACAGCGCCTCACAGCCTCCACAATTGCTATGGCCACAGACTATTATATTTTTGATTCCTAAAGTATATATAGCATATTCAATAGCTGCAGTAGTGGCTAGATACTCATCTACGAGTCTATAATGCGGGACAATATTTGCTATATTTCGTACCACAAACAGCTCACCTGGAAGTGTATTTGTGATCAAATTTGGTACAACTCTTGAATCCGAACACCCAATAAATAGTGTATGGGGCGTCTGCTTGTTGCCTAAGTGTTCAAACAGCTCTTTGTGTTCTATGAAGTTCTCCTCCATAAATTTAACTGCGCCATTTATTATACTGTGATGCAAATTTTCTCCTATTATTCTATATTATTTGGCAAGACTGGTCTTGCTAATAGATAGCCTTGAGCATAATCTATACCTAACTCTTTGATAATTTCTAAAATTTGTGGAGTAGAGACAAACTCAGCTACAGTCTCATATCCTTGTCTTTTTGCAAAATCTACAATAGTCATTACCACACTTTGAGCATTTTTATCAAATGGTAATTTAGAGATGATAGAGCCATCTATTTTTATATAATCTATATTTAATTCAAGCATTCTATAATAGTTTGAATATCCACTACCAAAATCATCAAGGCTAAGTTTGCAGCCATAATTTTTAATCTCTTGTATAAATGGATTGATCGCATCATAATCATCTACACCTTCGCTCTCTAAGATCTCTATGGTTAAATTTTGTGGATGAGAGCATAGGCTAAGCTTTTGTAAGAATAAATTTTTAACTGGTTCGTTCATCATATCTACACTTGAGAGATTTATAGAAAATCTCTTTTTATCTCCAAATCTATCTAAAAGCTCAAAAGTTCTATTTATAACTTGCTTAGTAAGTGCTAGATATAGCGATGTAAGCTTGGCTACACTTAAAAACTCATTTGGGTAGTGAATTTGATTTTGTTGATCTAAGATACGGATTAAAATCTCATATGAGCTGATTTTTGGCTTAGATGTTCTAATATCAAATATTCCTTGACACTCTACAATTACTCTATTTTCATTTAAAGCATATTGGATTAATCTTGTTATTGTGGCATTTTTTTGATAGCTTTTTTCTATCATATTATCATGGCTATAAAAGCTTAAATTTAACTCTTTTTCTTTAGCTTCTTGTGCTGCTAGAATAGCTTGAATAAGTCTATTTAAATTTGGCTTATCATCGTTAGAGCTTACCCCCATAGTAATTGATATATTTGGCAAGATCTCAAATCCACCATCTGTTTGGATAGTGATATTTTTAGATTTAAAATACTCTAATATATATTTTACATCTTTTTTGATATTGTTGCCTTTATACCATATGCAAAACTCATCAAGCTGCATTCTGTAGGCTTGTGCATCAATCTTATAGGTGCTAATAGCGAGTTTTATTGAGTTAGCAATGGCAACAAATATCATATCGATCAAATTTGAGCGGTAGAAAAATCTTAAATTTGCAAAATCTGTAATCATTAGATAAATTAACACGCCATCTTGATTATTTTTTATAGCATCATTTAGGGCTGAGAGATTTTTTAATCCGGTGAGATTATCTATATTTGAACTCTCTTGTAATTGAGCATTTTTGAAATTTAACTCTTTGCTAATTAATCTTTCTTTGGTTATATCTCGCTTGAGTATTATAGCGCCATTTATATCGTTAAACTCATCTAGCATAGGAATAGCTACTATATCTTCATAGATTAAGATTCCATCACTAGATTTGCTAACAAACTCATTATATGATTTAACCTCTTTGCTTTGGCTAATCTCATCAAATATATCAATCCCTTGCATATTCATATTTAATGAGGCTAGCTCTTTGCCTATGATTTTATCTACATTAAAGCTAGTTGAATTTATAAATGCATTATTGACGCTTGATATTTTTCCAAATTTATCTAAAATTATTATCTGATTTGGATTGTTATCAATGAGATATTTTAGCTGTTTTAGCTTAATTTTATTTGTTCTATTTTGCAAACTTAAAATTCCATTTTTAGTCACAGCTGCAGTAACTATAATTAATAAAAATGCTGAACTACCAATAAGTGCGTATAAAGCAGAGTTAAAATGCTCAATCGAATGCTCTAAGAGCTGATTGATAACACGATCAATATGCAAACTATCATTTTGAATTTTTAAATTTGGAATTGTGATTAGATTGTCATTTACATGCTGGATTATACTTAAAAATTGATAATCAAATGTTGATTGTGGTAGCCCAATGAGTTTAGTAAGATATAGATCAAACTTATTTCTATCAAAATTATCCATAAATCTTGAGTTTATCAATAATGCATAAGCCTTACTCATCTCTACTATATTGGTTGTTTTTGGTAAATTTTTATTGAGTTCTATTAGGTTTGTAGATATATCTTGACGGATTACATAGTAGTCTCTTATTATATCGATTCGTTTTTTTATTTTGGAGTTTAAATCTTCTAGTAATAATAGATGATCAATCTTGTAAAATAGCTTTGTGATGATAAAATTTGATGTAATTTGATCTAATATAGCATTGATTTGATTAATGCTTTTTTCGCTATCTTCTATGGTTGTATGGATATTTTGAAGATCTATTTGTAGATATAGCTCTTCATTTAATCTTTTTAGTTCGGCAAAATCGTATAGTCTTTTATCAGTTTTTAGTAGTATCTGCCCAGTTGCTATAATAAAATAAAGACACGCAAGTGTAAAAAATAGCATTATAAATTTTAAAATATTTATTGTCAAAATATCATAACTTTCACGCAAGTGGTGATATTTTCAGTGATTAAATCACCATTTGCTAGGTTTTTTATCCGATCTTTTATCTGATCTTTTGTGTAGTTTTGACCACTTATTTCTAGATGCCAGGCTAAATTTTCTACCATATCATCTACGCTTCTTGTAGAGCTTCTATTTTCATTTAATATTTTTGATTTAATATTAACACCTTTAGAGTTTAAAAATTTTTCAAGTCTAGCTACAGGCGTTGCCATATCAGCTCTACTAGATGAATCCATAAAAAGCTCCAATAGATCAGATTTTCTAGGCTTTAGCCAATTCATATATATATGCTCGTTAGCAAGATTATAAAATATTTCAAAATCTTCATCGCTTTTAAGTGCTGGCGACATAGTTAAAAATGCTATATCAAATTTTTGATTTTCAACACTTTTTATTGTGCCATGAAGTGTTTGGATATTATTTATGCTATGCTCTTTAGCACTTAAATTTAATATCTCTAGCATCGCATCGCTAAGGTCTAAAGCTAGAATATCTTTACTCATTTTAGCTAAATGCAAGCTATAAACACCAGTGCCAGCACCAATATCTATAACGCTTTTATTTGTAAAATCTACACCGCATTGAGTTAAAAAAGCAAAAAAATTAGCCTCAAATGGACGCATAATAGGGCTAAATTTAGGATATGTTTTGGACTTTTTATTCCAAATCTCTTGCATACAACTACCTTGGGATTATTTCTTAAATTTTATCAAGTTTTTCTTTAAATAAATTTAAGTCAAATCAGATATAATTTTACACTTTATTTTATGGGGGAAATATGATTAGATTAGGTTTGATTTTGATGATTTTAACTGGAGTGATTTTGGCTAAACCAGTAGTTACTACTAGTATTTTGCCAACAGCATTTTTTGTAGAGCGTATTGGTGGAAATGATATTGAAGTCAATAGTATTGTAAGGGCAAATGCTGATCCGCACTCATTTGAACCAAAAGTAAGTGATATGAAAAAGCTAGAACTTAGCAATATATTTTTTGCTGTTGGAATAGAGTATGAAGATGTTTGGCTAGATAAATTTAGCAAAGCATATCCAAATTTAAAAATCATAAAAACTCAAGGTGAAAATATAAAATATAATAAAATTAGCCATCACAATCATGACCATCATCATGATCATCATGACCATAGCCATGACGAGTTTGATACTCATATCTGGCTTGATCCTATAATGGTAAAAGACCAGGCTAAGATCATAGCCCAAGCTCTAAGCCAAAAATATCCACAAAACGCTAAAATATATAGCCAAAATTTAGATAAATTTCTTCAAGATATCGATAAATTAGACGCATATATAAAAGATAGTCTAAAAGATATAAAAAATAGAAAATTTATGGTTTTTCATCCTTCGTGGGGTTATTTTGCTAAGAGATATCATCTAACTCAAATCGCTATAGAATCAGGCGGCAAAGAGCCTAAACCTGCAGCTTTGGCAAGGTTGATTAAAAAGGCTAATCAAGAAGATATTAAAGTGATATTTGTCTCACCAGGATTTAGTCAAAAATCAGCCCAGTTAATCGCAGAACAAACCGGTGCTAAGTTGATAGAGATAGACCATCTCTCAAAAGATTGGCTAAATAATATGTATAAAATTGCTCAAATATTTAAAAATTCGCTATGAAAATAGAGATTGAAAATTTAAGCTTTGGCTATGATAATAGTAATATTTTTGAGAATTTAAATTTTAGTTATCACAGCAATGATTTTTTAGCTATTATTGGCCCAAATGGTGGTGGCAAAAGCACACTTTTGCGTCTTATGCTTGGGATTATTGAACCAAAATCAGGCAAGATAAGTATAGATTCTAAATCTCCAAAGCTAGCCAAAGAGCTAATTGGCTATGTACCACAACATATTCCGGTTAATAAAACCTTTCCAATGAGTGTTTTAGAGGTTGTATTAATGGGAAGATTGCGTGGCGGATTGTTTAAATTTTACTCAAAAGCAGATAAAAATATGGCTATGCAAGCTCTTGAAATGGTAGGAATGAAGGAGTTTAGCTCTAGAGGAATTGGCGCATTAAGTGGCGGACAAAGACAAAGAGTCTATATAGCAAGAGCCTTAGTAAGCGGAGCTAGGATTTTAATGCTAGATGAGCCAACAGCAAGTATAGATACTCAAGGACAAGCCCAAATTTACTCAGCACTAAAAGAGATAAATCAAGCAAATGTAGGCGTAATAGCTATTAGTCATGATATTAATATGGCTATGAATTTTGCTACTAAAGTCGCCTATGTAAATGGTGGAAGCGTGGTATTTCACGATATTTCAAATTTAGACAATAGAGAGTTTATAAACCATCTTAGTAAAAATCATACACATTTTTGCGATGTTGAGCTTGCGCTTAATAGCTGTGGCTGTGCTTCGCATAAGGAGAAGTAGTGGAGATTTTAAGCTTTAGTTTTATGCAAAATGCCTTAATAGCTGGAATTTTAGTTAGTATTGCGTGTGGAGTGATTGGTTCATTAATTGTGATAAACAAAATGACTTTTATAGCCGGAGGCGTAGCTCATGGTGCCTATGGTGGAATTGGTATTGCATTTTTTTTAGGCGCTTCTCCACTATTTGGTGCAGCTGGATTTGCTGTGGCTATTGGGCTACTTATCGCATTTATTAGTGATCAAAATAGAGATAGAATCGATAGCGTGATTGGTGCTATTTGGGCATTTGGTATGGCTATTGGTATTATTTTTGTAGATCTTAGCCCTGGATATAATGCAGATTTAATGAGTTATCTATTTGGCTCAATTTTGGCTGTAAGCAATGAAGATCTTGTATTTATGGGAATTTTAGATATTGTATTTGTGATTTTTGCACTGCTATTTTATACTCAAATTTGTGCTTTTTGTTTTGATAGTGAATTTGCAAAACTTCGTGGAGTTAATGTTAGCTTTTTATACTATTTAATGAGCGCTCTTATTGCTCTTTGTGTGGTTAGCACTATTAGAGTTGTAGGGCTTATTTTAGTTATTGCGTTGCTTAGCATTCCGCCATATATTGCTGAGAAATTTAGTCCAAATTTAGCCACTATGATGATTTTATCAGCGATTTTATCAGCAGTTTTTATATCATTTGGATTGATGCTTAGCTACTATTTTGATCTTACTAGTGGAGCAGCAATTATCGCAGTAGCTACTGTGGTGTTTTTTGTTGTGGAGTTTTTTAAAAGAGGATGATTAGATCCTCTCTATCATCTCTTTTAAGGATTGTTGGTTTAGCCATTGGGTGTTATTATCAGAGCGATATTCAAAACCACTTTTTATAGAGCTACCCTTTTGACCAAGTTTGTTTATAGCAAAATCAGTCTCTTTATCATAAAACCTAATAGATGGCGTAATAACATAATGATCATCAAATTCTAAACTATGAAGTGTATCATCAGCACTTATCATTATCTCATGTAGCTTCTCGCCTGGACGAATTCCAATAAGTTTTATAGGAAGATTAGGAGCTAAAGTAGCAGCTAAATCGGTAATTTTCATTGATGGAATTTTTGGAATGAATAGCTCTCCGCCGTGCATTCTTTCAAAATTTTTAAGAACAAATTTAACCCCATCTTCAAGTGTAATCCAAAATCTAGTCATTCTCTCATCAGTAATTGGTAATTCTTTTGCGCCGTTTTCTATTAATTTTTTAAATAGTGGCACTACTGAGCCTCTAGAACCAACTACATTGCCATATCTAACTACGCTAAATCTAGTTGGGCTTTGACCTGCGATATTATTTGCAGCTATAAATAGCTTATCGCTTGCTAGTTTTGTAGCACCATATAAATTTACAGGATTGCAAGCTTTATCGGTGCTTAGGGCAATTACCTTTTCAACCCTATTTTTTAAACTAGCATTAATTACATTTTGTGCGCCGTGGATATTGGTTTTGATACACTCCATTGGATTGTATTCAGCAATTGGCACATGCTTCATTGCAGCTGCATGAATTACAAAATCAACTCCGTTCATAGCAGTGTTTAATCTACTCTCATCTCGCACATCGCCTATAAAGTAACGCATAGATGAGTGAGAGAATTCGCTAGCCATTTCATACTGTTTTAATTCATCTCTTGAATAGATTATTATTTTATTTGGTTTGTAGTTTTTTAGTAGAATTTGAGTATATTTTTTACCAAAGCTACCAGTACCGCCAGTTATAAGAATATTTTTATTATTAAACACCGCTAACTCCTAGATTAATGCATCTTAGCTGGAATGACTTTTTTAACTGGTATTTTAGTTAGTTCATATGTTTTGCCATCGCTAAATGTTAAATTTACATCTACATTGCTATTATCATTTAGTTGCTCATTTAGTCCTATAAACATCAAATGCAAACCACCTGGTTTTAGCTCTACTGAAGATTTAGCTGGGATTTTTATATTTGGGATTTGCACCATTTTTCTCATACCATTTTCTTCTATATGGGTGTGAATTTCAGTTACCTTGCTGATATTGCTACTGGCTGATAGTAGCTCTATGTCGTTATTACTTTTATTTTCAATTTTCATAAACGCAGCGCTATTTTTGGCATTTGGAGGAGTGGCTTTAGCGTATGGATCAACTAGTAAAACTTCAGCTTGTAAAGCAAAAGCAGCTACAGCTACTAAAGAAAAATATCTAAACATCGTAATATCCTTGTATAAAGATTGTAATGAGTTAAATTATACAAGAATTTAAATTAATTTTCAACCGATTTTGATATAATTTACGATTTAAAAATTTAATTAATTGAGGTTAAAATAGTGAAGAAAATAGTTATTGTATTACTTGCAACTATCTATGCAATTAGTGGTGAATTAGAAGATTTATATCTAAAAAGTGGTATATTAGCCGTGCAACAAAAGATAGAAAAAAATCTACAAAATAAAGAATATTGGGATAATGCTTTAAAAGATTTAAACCTTACATATGGATATTATAGCAATAGCGATAGGCTTATTATCGTAGTAGATAAAACAGCTAAAGAGATCTCTATTAACAAATATGAAAACGGTGCCATAAAAATACTTAAAAATAATGAAATTATAACCGGTTTAATGGGCGAAAAATTAGTCGAAGGCGATCTAAAAACACCTGTTGGCGTATATGAGATTACTCGTAGATTTACTCCGCCTACTACATATTATGGGCCAGTTGCCTTTAGTCTTTCGTATCCAAATTTATATGATAAACTTCGCAAAAGAACAGGTAGCGGGATTTGGATTCATGGCTATCCAATGGAAGGCGATATAAGAGAAAATGAGGTAGAAACTAAAGGCTGTGTGGCTATGAAAAATGATCTTTTATTATCATTTGAAGATGTAGTGCAAAATAATAAATCTATAGTAATTATCAATGAAAAAGGCTATCCTAAGGCTAAAAACTCAGATATTGCAATAATTTTTGCTAATTTATTTGCATGGAAAGATGCTTGGACTATAAGTGATTTAGATAGATATTTAAGCTTTTATAGTAGTGATTTTCGCCGTTTTGATGGAATGAGATTAAATGAATTTTCTGCAATGAAAAAGAGGGTATTTAGTAAAAATGAGAGCAAGATAATTGAATTTAAAAATATTACAATTGTTCCATATCCAAATACTGAAGGCAAAAATAGCTACCGTGTGAGTTTTGATGAAAAATATAGGGCAGATACATATAAATTTGATGGTAATAAGGTTTTATATGTAAATATAGAAAATGATCAAATGAAGATATTAATAGAGGAGTAAGAAATGAATGATGAAAAAGAGCTGGTTAAAAAACAGATTGAAGAGTTTCTAGCAGCAAGGGGTAGATTTTTTGATGTTTTAGATGCAAATGTACCAAAACAAGGCAATAGCACAGCATTTGATTTTGATGCGTGTAAAGAGCCGAGTCTAAAAGCATTGTATAAAGAGTTTTATGCATATGATTATGCAGTAAGAAAGATGTTGCCACATATTTATAAAAAATTTGATTTGAGCTTTAATGTCTGAGATCTTACTCTCTAAGAGTGCTTATGAGCATAATCTTACTCAAATTGCTAAAAAAGTAGGCTCTAAAAAACGAATAATTTCTGTATTAAAAGATAATGCTTATGGGCATGGGGCACTTTTAATGGGGAAAATTGCAAAAGAGTTTGGTATAGAGATAACCTGCGTAAAAAGCGAGAATGAGGCTAGAGAACTAGCTGGGCTATTTAAGAGTATTATAGTGCTTTCTCATCTGCCAACTGGAGATGAAAGTAGCGAGTTTATCTATGCTATTAATGATATTAGAGCTTTAGAGATTATTAGGCCTGGTACTCAGATTCATCTTGCTATTGATACTTTAATGCATAGAAACGGTATAGATGTAAGTCAGATTAAAAGCGCTATAGAGATTATTAAAAGGCGAAATTTAGATCTAAAAGGGGCTTTTACTCACTTTAGAGCTAGCGATGAGCATGGAGCAGATTACTTCGTGCAAAAAGATAATTTTGAGCTAGCTAAAATTATGATAAGAGAGCTATTTAATAAAGAGCTTATATTTCACTCTCACAACTCCGCAGCAATAGAGAGAGCTAGTGATGTAGGTGATGAGTATGTTCGTGCGGGTATGGCGCAATTTGGATATTCTGGATTTGATGAGAGTTTAGGGCTAAAAAAAGTTTTAAAGCTATATGCAAATCGTGTAAGCTCTAGAGTATTAAAAGCTGGTCAAAGCGTTGGTTATGGTGGTGCATTTACAGCTAAATATGATATGAATATTGCTACATATGATCTTGGCTATGGAGATGGATTATTTCGCTATAATGGCAAGGGAGAGTTAAATTTAGCTAATGGTGAGCCAATTTTAGGCAAGATGTCTATGGATAGTTTTAGCTCCACTGATATGGGAGATAGAGTTTGTGTAATGGACGATGCAAATATATGGGCGGAGTTTTTTGATACTATTAATTATGATATTTTAGTAAAGCTTAGTCCATTAATTAATAGAAGAGTAGTAGAGTAAATCTAGCCGACATTAGCCGGCTAGAAAGTCTATTATACATATCCTTGATCTATCATTGCATCAGCAACTTTTCTAAATCCAGCGATGTTTGCTCCTAAAACTAGGTTGCCTGGTTCGCCAAATTCAACTGATGTATCATAGCTATCGTGGAAGATATTTGTCATAATTCTGTGAAGTTTGCTATCTACTTCATCAAAGGTCCATTTTTGCATACTTGCATTTTGAGCCATTTCTAGACCGCTAGTTGCCACACCGCCAGCATTTGCAGCTTTAGCAGGGCCAAATAAGAAGTCTTTTTGAGCTAGCATAAAGTCGATTGCTTCAAGTGTGCTTGGCATATTTGCACCTTCACAAACTAGCCTACAACCATTGCTATAAAGTGTTTTGATATCTTCTAAATTTAGCTCATTTTGAGTTGCACTTGGGAATGCTGCATCGCAAGGAACACTCCATACGGCATTTGTTCCGGCTTTATATTGATTAACTGGAGTAAATTTAGCACTTGGTTTAGCAGCTGCGTATTCGCTAAGACCTTTACGCTCAACCTCTTTAATGCGTTTTAGTAGCTCTACATCGATACCTTCGCTATCATAAATAAATCCAGTTGAATCGCTAACTGTAATAGGAAGAGCTCCAAGCTGATATAGTTTTTGAGCTGTATAGATTGCTACGTTTCCAGCGCCACTGATTGAGCATTTTTTGCCTTCAAGGCTGCTGTTTTGTTTTTTAAGCATCTCTTGAGCAAAATATACTGAACCATAGCCAGTTGCTTCTGTTCTTACTAAGCTACCGCCCCAGTTTAGTCCTTTACCTGTTAAAGAACCATCAAAGCGGTTTGTTAATTTTTTATACTGACCAAACATATATCCAATCTCTCTACCGCCAACGCCGATATCGCCAGCTGGAACATCTTTTACATCGCCGATTAGTTTATATAGTTCGTTCATAAATGCTTGACAAAATCTCATAATCTCGCCATCGCTTTTGCCTTTAGGGTCAAAATTTGCGCCGCCTTTACCGCCGCCCATATTTAAACCTGTTAAAGAGTTTTTAAAGATTTGCTCAAATCCTAGAAATTTAATAATATCAAGACATACTGAAGGGTGGAATCTTAAACCGCCTTTATATGGTCCAAGAGCAGAGTTAAACTCTACACGATAACCAAAGTGCGAACAAGGCTCGTTTTTGTCATTCATATATGTTACACGGAACATCGTGGTTCTCTCAGGCATTACAATACGATCTATGATTTTGTGATCTAGATACTTTTTCTCTCTAGTTAAAAGTGGCTCTAGTGTGTGTAAAACCTCTGTAGCTGCTTGCAAGAATGTTGTTTGACCTGGGCTTGATTTTTTAATATTTTCAAGCGTTTGGCTTATATATTCGTGTACTGACATTGTAACTCCTATTATTAAATTTTTCTGTAGCTGGATTTTATTTAATTTTTCTTAAATTTATGCTTAATAAAGAGGAAATTTGGTAAATTATTAATTAGATTGTTGCAAATTTACTCACTTTAAGGTTTAAAATTATGCTTTTTTGCTAGATGAATAAATTTTTTTAAAGCTCTTTTTTCTTTATTATTCACACTATAGCTAATATGTTCTAGATACCATAAAATCAAGCTTGCGGAGATATTTCTACTTTTTGCATACTCATCTAGTATGTATTTTGGTATCTTTATTTTTTGCTTTAAGAATTTATTAATAATTTTTTTGTAAAGGTTTTGATTTTTACTACAACAAAATAACCCAAAAACAAAAGGTAAGTTAGTTTTTTGATACCAAATTTCCCCCATATCATAAAATTTATCACCGCCATCTTTTAGATATTGTCTTAGAGCTTCATCGCCTATTATTACCTCTCCATCTAGTTTTAAGATTTTGCTGAGCATATTTGAACTTTTGGATGCAGGATCAAGTTTTTTCTCGCTATTTTTACGAACCAAAACAGACTTTACAGCACCTTTTGAACATATGCCTAAATTTAGTTTAGTATATTTTGGATTTCTACTTTCTATGCTTGAGATTATAGCTGCGTCAATTTGTCTTTTGTTTAAAGCTTGGCAAAGTTTAGCTGGAGTTCCTTTTTTAAATTCAATTGATTTTTTAGCTTGATTGCTAAGGGGATAACGTTTTAAAAATACATGAAAAGGAAGTAAATTTAAATAATCAATTTTACCAAATAACATATTTATACCTTTTATACTTTAAAAATTTAACCAATTTTGTAACAATATTGTCAATAGCAAATGTTTAAATATTATGGATTATACTCTAAATTTGCTTAATTTTAGTGTTTTAATCAAATAACTTCATTATAAAATATACTAAAATATATTAAGTTATTTTTCTTATCACCGATTTATATGTTTTATTTCAAATAAAAGGAGATTTTATGAAAAAATTTGCTTTAGCAACTATTTTTTTAGTTTCTATGCTTTTTTCATCTGATAGTTTTACTTTTAAAAAAGTAGATAATCCAAAAGAGATTATAAGTGAAATTATCTCTAAAAAGCAAAGCTTAAAATCTAAGCAAATTCCACAAGTTCGTGCTTATACTCCACTTCCTATAGATCAGTTTGTGTTTGATTCAAATTTAGATGAGCTTACGAGCGTTTCAAGTGGCGGACAGTTTTTATTTTATTTAGCTTATAATAAAGTTCAAAATGACCCTACTAAAACTTTCAATGTTAATATCCCAGAAGTTGATACATCTACTGGATATCGTTGTGATTACGATGGCTCACATCAAGCAATATGTAGCTTTAAAGAGTTTTATCATAGAGTGGAATATGCTAACAATAGTGTTGGCGGTTGGTTTTATTTTACACAATATCCATCTAGCGATGATGAATTTGTTTTAATAAATAGAATAAACACAAAAAGAGGGAATGCAGAACCTTTGATGTTAGATACCCCGTCTTATAGAAAACCTCATTTTAAAGTATTTGTTGATACTTATGGTAAGCTTAGTGTCACATTTACCTTGGTAACTGGTGGTACTCAAACAGTATCAACATCACAGGCTATACCTTTAAATACAAATGTTTATCTTCAAGCCAACAATAGCGGAATAAACTATGAAGTAGGCTGGACTACGCTTGATGGAACTAGCTCAAGAGCAAGTGGAAGTCATCAAGGATTTTCTATCCCAGCTGATATAGATGAGCATAGGGTAGCTAGAAATAATAACACTACTTGTCAGTCTGGGCCTAACGATATAGGCGTACCTACTGCAAAAAATTCAGGTTGTATAAAAATATCACTTAAGTCAGATTTAAGCGATATTGATTTGGCAAATCAAAATGCAATTGATGACGAAAAATTAGAATTATTTGCCAAAGTTAATGCTATGAAAAATTTCTTTTGGAATTATAAAATTGATATGTTTGCAGATATGAATGCAACAGATATTAGCAATAGAGCTATGTATCAAAGTGATATGTCGCTTGTTATAGATGGAAATTTGATAAATAAGATACTTTCAGATCTATCTGGTGCTACAAATTATTTTGATAATGGTGAGCTTAGAGTTTATATCGATGAAAACTATAATGTTATAGTTGCTGATATTAGGGCATATTAATCTTGTAAGCCTTATGTAATTTATATAAGGCTTTATAATCTTAAATTTAAGGAAATACAATGAAAATAAATTCATCTATAAATTTAAATATAACTTCTAACCAATCAAATTTTTCATTTATGCAAAATGTTAGCAATGTATTTGAATATAATCCAAATCAAGCAATAAAAATGCAAAGAGACCCTAATCAAGCTTCATATTTTTATGGTGATATGCCAACTTTTCTTGTAGCGCACGATGCCCAAAAATCATTAATTAAATTAGATAATAAAGATTATATTTCTTACTTTAAAACCACACTTCATTATGTTGTAGATGAAGAAACTTATAAAAATTTAACTTCTAAGTTAAACTCAAGTACCTTAAATTATCTTTTATTTAAAGAAGGAAATTTAGACTTAAACACACAGGTTATAGATGAAAAGCAGATATTTAAAATAATGATTGATGATATGATAATAGAGCAAACACAAAATATTTTAGGCGTAACAAGCAGACATGAATATTCTATGTATTCCTTTGGAAATGATGCACGTTTAAACTACAGCTACGCAAATAAATTTAGTCCAGATGCTGGGAATTATAAGGCTGATAACTACTCAAACCAAAACCCTTTAATTCCAAACTCTTATTACCTAAACTCCTACGCAAACTCAAATTTAATCGATACTAAATTTGGAAAAGCTGAATTATTTTTAGATTTAGCTGATAATAATGATAAATTAGGCGTTGGAACATTTAGTTCAAATTCACAACTCTTTAGATTTGATAGTGATGGAAATGGATTTGTAGATAAAAATGATGATTACTTTGATAAGTTAAAAATAAGAGCTTATGATAAAGATGGAAATGAGATTATAAAAAAGCTTAGTGAAGTTGTTGATAGTATAGATTTAAAAGATTTTATAGATAGTAAAAGTAATGCTCTAAACAAATGGAAAGAAGAAGTAAGCAGTTATGGCTGGGATGAAAAAACATATGAAGAGCAACTAAATATTATAAGCTCATATAATCCATACTCTATTTTTAAACCAGAAGTAAGGTATGAAAGCCTTAGTCAAAACGACTTAAATGAGCTTTCAAAACTAGCTGATGAAGATGGCTGGATAGATGTTGCAAACTTACAAGGCATAGATTTAGCTTATGCTAAAAAAGGAATTGATGGCAATTATAAGCTAAATGAACTAAATTACTTAGGAATAAGCAATAATCAAGCAAACTCTTATGCAAATGAACAATATGCCAAATTTAATGCCTTATATGAAGATTATATGGCTGAGATTAATGCATTAAATGAATTTTTTAATAGTTATAAGCAAGTAGCAAATGATGAGATTATGGCTGAGTTTGGAGCATTTATAGAAAATCCGGAGTTTAAATCAACTATAATGCTACAAATCGAACGCGAATTCACCTCTGCAACTGGACTTAAATTTAGCCTAGAAAATCTACAAAAAGTCAAAGATAGCTTTGAACAAGATAGAGCAAATACTGCAAATATGCTAAAAGATACAGATGTATTAACAGCTATAAGAATAAATAAAAATGGAACATTTACTCTTAAATTTAATAGTGGAAGAGAGATAAATGTAAATGAACTCTATAAAGATAGCGGTAAAGCCTTTGATATAGAACTAAATTTAAATGCTAAGTTTATGAGCGAAATAGAATTAAATCAAAATTTAGATTTAGTAGTAAGCTTAGCAAAAGTAAAAGATGAAATAACAGGAAATATGCAAACAAAACCCTTAAAAGAGTTAGGAGTAGAAATCATCAAAAAGCTATCAAATAATAAATTTATACTTCAAACAAATGATAATAGAAGTATTATAATAGACCAGCTTTACACCAAACTAAATGACAAAGAAAAAGATCAAAACAGCAATAAAAATCAAATAGATGATAAAGAAAAATTCTACCCAAAACCACTTAAAATTTGGGCATAGATAAGGTGTTAAAAGATGTATATAACTATCAAATTTACTATAAAATATATTAAAATAATTTAATAGTTGCCGATTTACAAACAATATCTAAAATTCAAAAGGAGAGGTTTTTTATGCAAAAATTGATTTTAATTACTATCTTTTTAGTTTCTATGCTTTTTTCATCTGATAGTTTTACTTTTAAAAAAGTAGATAATCCAAAAGAGATTATAAGTGAAATTATCTCTAAAAAGCAAAGCTTAAAATCTAAGCAAATTCCACAAGTTCGTGCTTATACTCCACTTCCTATAGATCAGTTTGTGTTTGATTCAAATTTAGATGAGCTTACGAGCGTTTCAAGTGGCGGACAGTTTTTATTTTATTTAGCTTATAATAAAAATCAAGGTGATCCCACAAATTTTCTAATTAAAAATATTTCAGAAAATTATCGTTGTGATTATGATGGAACAAATGAAGCTAATTGTAATTTTGATTTGTATCATACTAGAGTTGAATACGCCCTAAATAGCATCGGTGGTTGGTTTTATTTTAGCGGGTATCCATCTAGCAATGATGATTTTATTTTAATCAGTAGAATGAATTCGCAAAGAGGTTCGGTTGAACCTTTGATGTTAGATATCTCGTCTTATAGAAAACCGCATTTTAAAGTATTTGTTGATACTTATGGTAAGCTTAGTGTCACATTTACCTTGGTAACTGGTGGTACTCAAACAGTATCAACATCACAGGCTATACCTTTAAATACAAATGTTTATCTTCAAGCCAACAATAGCGGAATAAACTATGAAGTAGGCTGGACTACGCTTGATGGAACTAGCTCAAGAGCAAGTGGAAGTCATCAAGGATTTTCTATCCCAGCTGATATAGATGAGCATAGGGTTGGTCGAAATACTCAAAAACTTTGTGTATCAGATGGTGGTGGTAACGCTACAAAAGAGACATCTGGTTGTATAACGATCTCTTCTCCTTTTGTGGGACAAGAATTTGATAGCTCAAAAAATGAATACAAAACTTTTTCTAAATATCACCGTATGACTAACTTTTTTTGGGATTATGGCGTATATATGTTTTCAGATATGAATACAACAAATCTTAGTAATAAGCCTATATATCAATCAAGCTTATCTATAGATGGAAATTTGATAAATAAGATACTTTCAGATCTATCTGGTGCTACAAATTATTTTGATAATGGTGAGCTTAGAGTTTATATCGATGAAAACTATAATGTTATAGTTGCTGATATTAGGGCATATTAATTTACTTTAAGCTAGCAATTTGTCTAAAGCTTAATACAAGAGAGGTTATAAAATGAATATTGGTTCTTTATCATCAAATATATTTCAAATAGAAATTAATCAAAAATTGCCAAAAATAGAAGTAAATTTTGCTCAAACAGAGCAAATAAAACAAGATGAAAATGTAGATAGATTTGGTAGAAAAATAGAGTATATTAATCATTACTCATCATTTTACGGCGATATAAACACAGTCCAAAAATATCACACAAAAACACATACCAAAGAAGCAGCATTAGATGAGTTTATCGCTAGACAAACAATAGGTATCTTAAGTGGTTCTTTTCCCAATTCAACATTTGGTGTCTCAGATATAAAAAGTATATCAGAAGCAAAAGAACACACTGCGACTATAGAGGATTATGAGTATCCAACATTTGATAGTGGATATTTTATGGATATAAATTATTATCGATATGGTAAAATCCCGCAAGAATATTACCTAAACTCCTACGCAAATTCAAATTTAATCGATACTAAATTTGGAAAAGCTGAATTATTTTTAGATTTAGCTGATAATAATGATAAATTAGGCGTTGGAACATTTAGTTCAAATTCACAACTCTTTAGATTTGATAGTGATGGAAATGGATTTGTAGATAAAAATGATGATTACTTTGATAAGTTAAAAATAAGAGCTTATGATAAAGATGGAAATGAGATTATAAAAAAGCTTAGTGAAGTTGTTGATAGTATAGATTTAAAAGATTTTATAGATAGCAAAAGTAATGCTATAAAAAAACTTGAAGCACGAAAAGATAATTATGGAACAATAGAGGGTTATGAAAATGCTTTAGAATCACTAAAAGATTATAATCCATACTCTATTTTTAAACCAGAAGTAAGGTATGAAAGCCTTAGTCAAAACGACTTAAATGAGCTTTCAAAACTAGCTGATGAAGATGGCTGGATAGATGTTGCAAGCTTACAAGGCATAGATTTAGCTTATGCTAAGCAAGGAGTTGATGGGAATTATAGATTAGAAGAGTTATCTAGTCGGTTTGCAGTTAATACAACAAATTTTGGTGCTAAAAATGTGTATGATCCAACTACTAAAAAAGTTTCTTGGCGAGACAATGATAAAAACTCCTATCAAAATCAACAATATACTAGATTTATAAATTTATATAATGATTATATGAGTGAGCTTAAAAATAGAGATAATTATATGAAAGATCTTGATGATGAGGCAAAATTAAAGTATCAAGATGTAAAATCGAGCGTTATGTTATCTATCGAACGCGAATTCACCTCTGCAACTGGACTTAAATTTAGCCTAGAAAATCTACAAAAAGTCAAAGATAGCTTTGAACAAGATAGAGCAAATACTGCAAATATGCTAAAAGATACAGATGTATTAACAGCTATAAGAATAAATAAAAATGGAACATTTACTCTTAAATTTAATAGTGGAAGAGAGATAAATGTAAATGAACTCTATAAAGATAGCGGTAAAGCCTTTGATATAGAACTAAATTTAAATGCTAAGTTTATGAGCGAAATAGAATTAAATCAAAATTTAGATTTAGTAGTAAGCTTAGCAAAAGTAAAAGATGAAATAACAGGAAATATGCAAACAAAACCCTTAAAAGAGTTAGGAGTAGAAATCATCAAAAAGCTATCAAATAATAAATTTATACTTCAAACAAATGATAATAGAAGTATTATAATAGACCAGCTTTACACCAAACTAAATGACAAAGAAAAAGATCAAAACAGCAATAAAAATCAAATAGATGATAAAGAAAAATTCTACCCAAAACCACTTAAAATTTGGGCATAGATAGTGTAAAAAGATTTTTTATATCGCTTTTGATAAAAGCATAATCATTAATATAGCTTTTAAAAGCGGTATAAATTTGATAATAGCCTAGCTATTATCAAATTCTAGATTAAAATAGTGTTTTAAGTTTTTGTATATATGCATCTTCGTCTAGCTCTTTAACTAGACTAACACCATCTTTTATAGCTGCTTTTGCTACAGCTGGAGCTACTACTAAAAGAACTCTTGGGTCAAATGGTTTTGGTATTATATAATCTTTACCAAATTTAATCTCATCTATGCCATAAGCTTTGCAAACCTCGCTAGGAACGCTCTCTTTAGCTAATTTTGCTAGAGCTTGTGCGGCGGCAATTTTCATATTTTCAGTGATTTTTGTCGCTCTTACATCTAATGCACCACGGAATATAAAAGGAAATCCTAAGACATTATTTACTTGATTTGGATAGTCGCTTCTACCTGTTCCTATGATGATATCATCTCTAATTGCGTGAGCTTCTTCTGGTCTAATCTCTGGCTCTGGATTTGCTAGGGCAAAAATTATAGGATTGATAGCCATACTTTTTACCATATCTTGAGTTAATAACTTAGCTTTTGATAGACCTAAAAACATATCAGCACCACTTAATGCGTCGCTTAAGGTTCTAGCTTCAGTCTCTATGGCAAATTCTTTTTTCTCAGCAGTTAAATCCTCTCTTTTTGAGTGAATAACGCCTTTGCTATCACACATTATGATATTTTTAACACCAACGCTTTGATACATTTTCGCACATGCGATACCGGCTGCACCACTACCGCTTACTACAACTTTAATTTTGCTAATATCTTTACCATTAATCTCTAAAGCATTTAATAAGCCCGCAGTTGTGATAATTGCTGTGCCGTGTTGATCATCATGCATTACTGGAATATTTACGCTTTCTTGAAGTTTTTTTTCTATATAAAAGCATTTTGGAGCGGCTATATCTTCTAAATTTATACCACCAAATGTAGGAGCTAAAGCCTTGCATATTTCTACGATTTTATCAGGATCTTTCTCATCAAGTTCAATATCAAAAGCATCTACATTGGCAAATTTTTTAAATAAAACAGCCTTTCCTTCCATTACTGGTTTGCCAGCTACTGAACCTATATCACCTAAACCAAGCACCGCTGTGCTATCTGTAATTACTGCTACTAGATTGCCTTTATTTGTATATTTATAAGCTAGTTCGTTGTTTGCGCTTATCTCCATACAAGGTTCAGCAACTCCTGGGCTATATGCTAGACTTAAATCTTCAGCACTCACACAAGGTTTTTTGACATTGATTTCTATCTTGCCATCTATGTGATAATCAAGAGCTTTTTGTTTTAAACTCATATTGTTTCCTTAAATTTAACTTTAAATTTTAAAATAATGTAGAATTATAACCTAAATTTATTTTATAGGAGGTAAATATTTATATAATAGATAAAATTTATTATTTAGGTGTTACTTTTTGTAAATTAAATGGTAAATTTAAGCTATATTTAATAAAATAAAAGCCAGAGCCTTAAGCTCTAGCTAAGTTTTATAAAGATTTTAGGAAGTTTTGGATTCTTGATTTTAACTCATCAAGACCGATAAATTCTATAACTTCAAAGATACTAGGACTTACTGCGCTGCCTGTAATTGCTATTCTAATCGGCTGGGCTAGATCTTTTAGCTTTTTGCCTTTTTGAGTTAGAAATTCATTTGTCATCTCCTCAACTGCCTTAGCGTCCATATTGGCATTACCAAGAGAGTTGGCAAATTCGCTTAAAAGTAGCTTATTATCATTATTTATAAATTTTTTCACAGCATTTTGGTCATAATCTGTTGGTTGATTGATGATAGCAAGAGCCGAAGCTTTTAGTTCTAAGAGAGTTTTTGAACGCTCTCTTAATAGATCTAGTAGCATTTGGCCTTTATTTATTGCTCTAAAATCTAATCCAAAATATAGCATATCATCAGCTAATCTTTCAAATGGTAAAGTTTTTATGTAGTGAGCATTTAGCCATTCTAGTTTTGATGGATTATATGTAGAGGCTGATTTGCTTAAATTATATGGATCAAATAGCTCTAACATTTGATGCATACTAAATATCTCATCATCTCCATGGCTCCAACCAAGACGCACTAAGAAATTTAGTAATGCCTCAGGTAGATAGCCCATATTTTTATACTCCATTACATCTGTTGCTCCATGGCGTTTGCTTAGTTTTGCTCCATCGCTTCCATTGATCATAGCTACATGAAAAAATTGTGGTATTTTAAATCCAAGTGCTTCATATAATATAATCTGTTTTGGCGTGTTGCTTAGGTGATCATCACCTCTAATGACATGTGATATACCCATAAGAGCATCATCTATAACAACGCAAAAGTTATATGTCGGACTTCCATCGCTTCTAGCGATGATAAAATCATCTAAGATATCCTCGCAGTTAAATTTAATATACCCTTTTACTCCATCTGTAAATTCAATTACTCCATCAAGCGGAGCTTTTATACGAATTACTGGTTCTATACCCTCTGGTGGTGTGCCATTAAAATCTCTATATCTGCCATCATATTTTGGCCTTTGCTTATTGGCTTCAGCTTGAGCTCTCATTTGAGCTAGCTCTTCTTGAGTAGTGTAGCACTTATAGGCTTTGCCATCTTTTAGTAGTTGATCAATATATTTTTTATAAATATCAAATCTTTTTGATTGATACTCTACTTCACCATCATAATCCAACCCACACCAATTAAAGGCTTCTCTAATAGCAATTGTAGCCTCTTGTGAGTTTCTTTTAAGATCGGTATCTTCTATTCGAAGTAGAAATTTACCGCCATTTTTGCGAGCATAAAGATAGCTATATAGTGCAGTTCTAAGCCCACCAATGTGTAAAAATCCAGTTGGAGATGGAGCAAATCTTGTAGTTAGCATTATAATTATCCTATTATTTATTTAAATTTGGATATAATTTTAGCTCAAATTTGCTTTAATAAAGGTTTTATATGATAAAAAATTTAATTTTTACAGCACTATTTTTGGCTATTTGTGCCGATGCTAGATATGTTGGTGGATTAGTTGCTACTGTAGATAATGAGCCTATTACAACCTATGAATTAAACAATATAATGAAAAAAATGAATATAAATAAAGAAGAGGCCTTAAATTTGCTAATAAGAGATAAGCTTGAACTTGCTCAAATAAAAAAATTAAATATAACTGTTAGCGAATTTGAAATTGATCAAAAGATAGCCCAATTAGCCTCATCAAATAATATGAGTGTTAATAGCTTTAAGGAGTTATTAAAATCACGAGGTACAAGCGAAGCAAAACTGCGTGAAGATATGCAAATTTCGATTAAAAAAGAGAAACTCTATGCTGGAATTTTAAACACGCCAAATCAAAATATAACTCCACAAAATGCTAAAAGATTTTATGAAAATAATCCTAGTTTGTTTTTGCAGTTTGATAAGGTGAGTTTGGTTCGCTATTTATCAAATGACGCTAATGCTCTAAATCTTCAAGCAAAAGATTATAAATCAAATATAAAAGGCGTTCAAAAAGAGAGTATGACGCTAAGCTCATCTGAGATTGCTCCGGGTCTTGTTTATATTTTTAATAATACACCAAATGGACAATTCACTCCGATATTAGAAGGGCCAGCAGGTTTAGAAAGGTTTTATATAATAGCTAAAAACGGCTCGGTTCTACCACCATTTGAAGTAGTAGAACAAGCTGTAGTAAATGCAATGGTAGAACAAGAAAGAGAGATTGCTATAATGGATTATTTTAATAAATTAAAGGTAAAAGCAAATATAAAATATATAAAATAATCTAAATTTGGCTCTTTATTACATTTATTTTAGAGCTATTTTTAAGCTTTGCATCATCTTTGAAAATAGCTCTAACCTTATCCATACCGATATAAAACTCCTTCATCAAGCTAAGCCATAAATATCTACCAAATTGAGTTGATCCTATATGATTGTTTTGAATTTTTATCGCACCAACAAGCCTTAAGAGATTGAGTTCTAAATTTAGAGTTTTATATAGATTTATATTGTTTGTTTGATTAAATTTATCAATATCTATAAATCCACTAAAAATTTCGGTCAAAAATAGATATTTTACCCGCTCTTTTAAGCTAAATTTGCAATTTGCAATTATTGAACTTTGTTGGTTTTGAATTTTTTCATTATATTTATTTAGATTAAATGCATTGATAAAAAGCTCCCCACCAAGAAAACTAAATCCACCACTTCCAATTCCTAAATACTCATGTTTTGAGCTTACATATTCATCATTTAGACTAGATTTTTCTTTGGCGTATGACCAGGCGTTATTTTTATAATAATCTTTGAAATTTTCCTCTATAATAGAGTAAAACTCATACTCATTATCTTTATAACTATTGCCTAAAGTAGAAGCAATTTTGGCTTTGGTTAAATTTGATTTCATCAACGGATAAAATGTAATCTGCTGCGCTTTAATACTTTTGGCTAGATTTATATCATTTAGTAGCATATCTTTGGTTTGATTTGGGAAGTTAAATATTAGGTCTATACTTGTAACTGGTAAGATATTAATTGCATTTTTTAGTTTATTTACTAAATCAACACTTGAGCCAAATTTCTCATATCTGCCAACACGCTTTAAAATATCATCATTAAAGCTTTGCACGCCAATACTTAACCTACTAATTAATCCTTTAAAGCGTTTAAGGTTTGTAGGTTCTATATGGCTTGGGTCGCTCTCGCATGATATCTCATCTATATTAAAAAGCTTTTTGGCTAGCTCTAAGGTTTTTATCAGCTCATTTTCATTTATAAGAGTTGTACCACCGCCAACATACATTGAGTTAAATTTATATCCTAATGCATGGATTTGCTCCATTTCTTGGCGAAGATTTTTAAAATACTCTTTAGCAAGGTTTTCATCATAGGCATATTTATGAAATGAACAATATGGACAAAATGTATGACAAAATGGTATATGCGCATATAGCATATAATTTATATTTGGATCTGGAAGTTTGGTTTTACTATTTTGTAATATATCTAAATTTAGTTGAGTTTTTAAAGATCTATTTAACGAATATTTTGCATATTTGAGCGCTAAATTTTGAACTATGGAGAGAGGTTTCATCTGCTATAACTCTTTAAAATTGATTTAAATTGCAAATTATAGCAGATATTTTAAATTAAATATTAAATTTAACTTTATTTTAATTTTATAAGCTCAGATATTACCTCTACTAGCTCTTCTTGGCTATTTATGTGTTCAATATTGATAAGGTATTTACCATTTACTATAAATCCAGGAGTACCGCTAATTTTAGCAACTTCTAAAGCTTGATCAGTGAGTTTGGCATACTCTTTACCCTCATTTGAATCTGCGTAATCTAAGATAGATTTTATACTAGCATTTTGCACTCCATTTGCTTTTAAAATACTTACAGCTCTTTGGTAGAATTCTTCGCCATTTTTATATGTTTTTTTATTTACAAAAGCATCTTCAAAAAAGCCTTTTAATACTTGATGAAAATTTGATTTTGCACTTAGGCTATTTATTCCATTTTTCTCATCTATGCTCTTAGCATAGCCTAAAACCTCGCTCATTAAAAAGCCAAATTCCCCCATTTGGCGTACTTGCCATTCATCATATTTTAGATCTGGCAGGATTTCAGATACAAACTTTAGCGTTCCAGCTCTAAAATGATTATAACAGTGAATACATCCATAGCTAAAGATCTCTATAACGCTATTTTGAGCATCTTTAAACTGCGCATGAGAAGGTAGTTTGATATACTCTTTGCCTTCAGTGATAGCATTTGCCCCTACTGCTAGTAAAAGTAAAAATGCTGTAATAAATTTTTTAAATTTCATTTTAACCTCTTTATTTTAGATTTTTAAAGCTTAGTGGTAGTTCTAAATTTAAACCTTTTACTAGCTTTATTGTATTTTGAAGCTCATCAATTGACTTACTTACCACTCTTACTTCATCGCCTCTAATTGATGCATTTACCTTGATTTTAGCCTCTTTTATCGCTTTTGTAATTTTTTTAGCATTATCGCTATCAAGAGTGTCATTTAGTTTTAGTATGCATTTTGTATTGCCACCACTTGCGTTTTCTCTGCTTTTTTCACTAAGTGCAACTGGTGGTATTTCTCGTTTTATTAATTTGCTTATTACTATATCTTTTAGTGCGTCTATTTTAGAGTCGCTAGAGCTTAAAAGAGTAATGGTTTTATCTTTTTCATTTAGTTCAATTTCAGCCTTTAACCCTTTAAAATCAAACCTATTTGCAACCTCTTTTTTAGCTACTTCTAGAGCGTTTTTTACCTCCATCATATCGACACTTGCACTTATATCAAAGCTATGTTCATCAGCCATTTTTACCCCTTTATGAAATCTTCTATATTTTTAGCACTTAGCTCAATTAGTTTTTTTCTAGCCTCTACGCTTGCCCACGCAATATGTGGAGTAATCATTAATCTATCTTTATTTTTTACTTTTAATAAAGGATGATCGGCTCTAATTGGCTCTTTTTCAAGTACATCAGTAGCAAAATAAATTTCACGCTCATCTATAATTTGGGCGATTTTTTCTTCATCTATTATACCGCCACGACCGCTATTTACAAGCATTGCGCCATCTTTTAGCTGGTTTAGAGCATTAGCATCAAATAGATTTTTTGTATTTTCATTTAATGGAGCGTGAATGCTTATTATATCGCACTGTAAAGCCTCTTTAAAGCTTACTCTTTTAAATTCGCTATTTGAGTTGTTTCCACTTGTTGAATAGTAGCAAACATCGCAGCCAAAAGCTTGAGCGATTTTAGCTATTTCAAGACCGATTGTGCCAAGACCAACTACGCAAAATCTTTTACCGCTAAGTTCGAAAATTGGTCTATCTAAATTTACAAATATTGGACTTTTTGCCCAACCATCGCTATTTTTGCCATAGTTTTCATAGTAGCTTGTACTATTTCTAAGAGCTAAAATATTGGCAAAAGTTTGTTGAGCTACGCTATTTGTAGAGTAGCCAGCTACATTTTTAACTGGAATATTAGCCTCTTTTGCAGCTTCTAAGTCGATATTATTTACCCCTGTTGCAGTCACGCAGA
Source organism: Campylobacter vicugnae (assembly GCF_002139875.1). Taxonomy (NCBI): domain Bacteria; kingdom Pseudomonadati; phylum Campylobacterota; class Epsilonproteobacteria; order Campylobacterales; family Campylobacteraceae; genus Campylobacter; species Campylobacter vicugnae. The sequence continues at coordinate 1,351,214 of NZ_CP018793.1, read as the reverse complement.
TTAATTTTAAATTTGTTTGAGCAATAACATCTTTTGTAATTAATACTTTATTTGTTAATACTATATCTGCGTTTTGAAGTCTTTGAACTGTTTGATTAGCCTCAGTCATATTATAGCTAACAAACTCACCAAATTTGCCAAATACAGCATCTAAATCTACATCATTACCTAATGTATCAGCATCTAGACATACTATTTTCATATTTTTCCTTTTATAAGCAATGGCTTTAATATTAACATTTTTTTATTAATTAAGAGCTATTTTGAGATTTAAATTTGCAAATATTGTCAAATTTGCCGATTTACTTGGTAAAATATGCAAAAATAAAAGGCAAAATTATGGCAATTAGTCCTATATCAAATACAATATATGTAAATCAAAATACTCCAGCTGCTGCCTCAGTTCAAAGTGATTTTCAATCTAAATTAGATATGCAAATAGCGATAAATGCTGCAGCTGCAGTCCAGAAGAAAAAAGAGGTAGAAGAGATTCGTCCAACTGAAGAAACCTATAAAATAGATCCAGAAAATGAACATGAAAAACAGACTCAAAAAGAGGATTTAAATGAGCAAAATCATAAGCCAAAACATCGTGGAGATGATGAATTAGATGAAGAATTAGAGATGGCTGATGATAATGAAGATATAGAGTTTAAAAGACTTGATATAGTTGTTTGAGGTTGGTATGAGATTTGTAATTTTAGCAATTTTTTGTATAGTTTTAAATGCTGGCAGCATTAGTAAAATTGATATAGTAGTAGCTAAGCGTGGAGCAATGGGTGCATATATATATGGTGGTGATACAAATAATATACAAGTTAGCTTTGATGGGCAAAGGGTAGAGAGTTGCCGCATAGATGCGATTAAAAATCCTTTAGATAGAGTTGTTCGTCAGTGGGCATTGCAGTGTAAATTGCCAAATATTCCTGGAAAAGTAGAGATAAAATATTTTGATCTACACAATAAACGTCAAGTAGTATCTAAGTTTATAAAGTAAATTTGGTTTAATTTTAGCTAAATTTGGATAAAATCATAGCTTTTAAGGATGGTTTATGAAAAAAAGAATTATGATCGGTGTTGCTTTATTCGTAGCATTTTTGGCAGTAGCATTGCTAAATATATTTTGGCTAAATTTTGTAATTTTTGGTGTTATTTTAGCCATATCGGTGTTAGAGAGTTTAAATCTTTATGGATTAAAAGAGAGATTTTTAGCAGTAATTGCAGTAGTATTTTTTACCTTGCTCCCATTTGTTGGTGGAATACAAGATGTTTTTAAGATTATTATCTTAAATTTGGTTGTAGTAGCTAGTGTTTTAGCATATACTAAAAATGAGAATTTAAAGCTGATTTTGCCTTTTATATATCCAACAGCACCTATATTTATACTATTTGCAATATATCAAAGTTATGGTATTGCGGCTCTATTTTGGTTGATATTTAGCGTAATTGCTAGTGATAGTGGGGCCTATTTTGTTGGTAAATTTTTTGGTAAAAGAAGCTTTAGCCTAGCAAGCCCAAATAAGACAATTGAAGGCGTGGCTGGTGGATTTGTGATCGGGTCTATTTTTGGGATAATTTCAGGGCTAATCTTAATGGATATTGCTTTTGTTATTGTTGTTTTATGCTCTGTTAGCGTGGTTATTTTTGGTATATTTGGTGATCTTTTTGAGAGCTATTTAAAGCGTTTAGCTGGAGTTAAAGATAGCGGTGTGATACTAGGCGAACAGGGTGGATTATTAGATAGAATGGATGGATATCTATTTGGCGTCTTGGCGATGTATATGGTGCTTGTATGATAATTCTTGGTAGCAGTGGAAGTATCGGTCTAAATGCATTAAATTTAGCCAAAGAGTATAACTTAAAAATCGATGCTTTAGCATGTAAAAGTAGTCTTAAAGTATTAAACGCACAAATAGAGGAATTCTCTCCAAAATTAGTATATATAGATGATGATAGCTTAAAACCTTTGGTAAATCACAAATTTGTCTTTAGCAAAAAAGATGGAATAGAGAAATTTTTAATAGCATGTGATGAGCAAAGTCATGGCTCAAAACTCATAAATGCTTTTGTAGGATTTGATGGATTAGTGCCTAGTGTGATGGCTTTAAAGTTGGGATTTGATCTGGCTTTGGCAAATAAAGAGAGCCTTGTAGCTGGTGGGCAATTCTTAGATTGTTCAAAGATTACGCCAATTGATAGTGAGCATTTTGGACTTAAATTTTTGCTAAAAGATCGCCCAGAGCTACATAGATTGATTATTACAGCAAGTGGTGGTGCCTTTTATGGGCGTGATATTGCTAGTTTAAAAGATGCTAGTGTAGAAGACGCATTAAAACATCCTAATTGGAATATGGGGGCAAAGATTACTATTGATAGCGCTACAATGGTAAATAAGCTATTTGAGATTATTGAAGCGTTTTGGCTATATGGATGCCAAAATATAGAAGCATATATAGAAAGAAAGTCTTTAATTCACGCACTTATTGAATTTAAAGATGGCTCTACGACTGCACATATATCAAAACCAGATATGAGACTAGCTATTGCTCATGCTATAGGTCTTAATAATCAAAGAATTATTGAAAATTTAGATATTACAAAATTACAAAATATAACTCTTGAGCCAATTGATTTGGAGCGATATAGGGCTTTTAGTTTAAAAGATAATCTTTTACAAAATCCACAAATTGGTGCAATTATAAATGCTGCAAATGATGAAATAGTAGCAGGATTTTTAAGTAAGAAGGTTAAATTTAACTCCATTAGTAGTGCGATTTTTGATGCTTTGGATAGATTTTCTTGTTTTAAATTAGATAGCTTAGATTCTGTAATTGAGATAAATCAAAAAGTAAGAGAGTATATAAAACATAGATATATTAGTTAAATTTATCAATTTTTAACAAAAAATTATTAAAATATGAGAAATTAAAGGAATTATATTGCGTAAAATTATTGCATTTTTAACTATTTTTATATTTGCTAGTTATGCTTATGGAGAGTTTTCTTTAATAAAACTTGGCATTGATAATAACAATACTGTACTTGTAACTGGTGGAATTCAAGGCGATGAACCAGGTGGATTTATGTCTGCTAATTTATTAGCTCGTGGATATGAGATTACATCAGGATCGCTATATGTAGTGCCAAATTTAAATATGCCAAGCATTATTAAAAAATCTCGTGGTATAAATGGAGATATGAACCGCAAATTTGATACACTTTCAGATAAAGATCCTGAAAAAGATATAGTAGAACAGATTAAATCTTTGGTTTTGCAACCTAATATTACTATGCTTATAAATTTGCATGATGGAAGTGGTTTTTATCGTCCAAAATATATCAATAAAACAATGAATCCAAATCGCTGGGGAAATATCGCTATAATAGATCAAGCCACTCTTGAAGGTGTGTTATATGGAAATTTAGAAGAGATTGCTAATAAAGTAGTAGATAAGCTAAATACAAAACTTTTAAACACAACACATAAATATCATCTTCGCAATACTCACACCTCTGATGGCGATAAAGAGATGTTAAAGAGTTTATCATATTTTGCGATAAAAAACGGTAAAGCAGCTTATGCAAATGAAGCTAGTAAGACATTACCAGTTCATGAAAGAGTCTATTATCATCTAATTGCAGTTGAGGAGTATTTAAAGATTGCTGGTATTGAGTTTAAGCGTAAATTTGAGCTTACTCCAAAAGGTGTAAAAAAGGCTCTAGATGAAGATTTATCTATGCTAGTGTGTGGCAAGTTTATGTTTTATTCGCCAAAATCTAGATTGGGTTATATTCCTTTGCCTAGTGATGCTCAGATAAAACTTGATTGCGATAATGCCTTAGTAGCATTAACAAAAAACAAAAACGAGTACAATATTCACTATGGAAATAGAATTGTTACAAGATTTACTCCTGAGTTTTTTGAATACTCTAATTTAATTGATGAAATAGGAATTAGTATAGATGGAAATGAGCCTGAATTTATCAAATTAGGTCAAAAAATTATGGTAAAAAATAGCTTTAAAATTATTAAAAAAGATGGAGTAAGAACAAATATTATAGGATATGGCACAACTAGAGAAGATGAAAGCGATATAAAAATGAGTAAAAATATGATAAAATCTCGCTTTTCAATGGATAAAAGTGAGCAAATTTATAGAGTTGAATTTTATGAAGATAGTGGCTTAAAAGATAAGTTTATCGGTATGATTTTAGTGGAGTTTGCTAAGTGATTTTAGGAATTGAGAGTAGTTGCGATGATAGCTCAGTGGCTCTTTTGGATTTAAATTTAAATCTTGTATATCATAAAAAAATTAGCCAAGAATTAGAACATAGCAAATATGGTGGCGTGGTTCCAGAACTAGCTGCAAGACTTCATACTGCTGCTTTGCCAAATTTGATTAAAGAGATTAAGCCATATTTTAAAGATATTAAAGCAATTGCTATAACAAATCAACCAGGTCTTAGTGTAAGCTTGGTTGGTGGAGTGAGTGTGGCAAAAGCTTTGAGTATAGGATTAAATTTGCCGCTAATTGAGGTAAATCACTTAGTTGGGCATATATATTCTTTGTTTTTAAATTCAGATGAGAGCCTACCTCTTGGAGTGCTTTTAGTCAGCGGTGGTCATACTATGATTTTATATGTTGATGAAAATGGAGATATTACCACGCTTGCTTCAACTAGCGATGATAGCTTTGGTGAGAGTTTTGATAAAGTAGCTAAGATGATGGGGCTTGGTTATCCTGGCGGTGCGATAATAGAGAGTTTATCTCAAAAATCCTCTAGCGATAGATATAAATTTACCATTCCATTAAAAGGCGATAAACGCTTAGAATATAGCTTTTCTGGATTAAAAAATCAAGTAAGAATAGAGATAGAAAAAAGCATAGCAAATGGTAGTCAAAGTAGTGATTTTGCTGATATTGCAGCTGGATTTCAAAGAGCAGCTTGCGAGCATATAATAGATAAACTTAAAAAAATTTGCAAAGAAAAGAGATTTAAGAGTTTAGGTGTTGTGGGCGGAGCTAGTGCTAATAAATATTTAAGAGCTAAATTACTTGAAATTTGTGATAAATTTGATATGAATTTGCTTGTTGCTCCGCTGGAGTTTTGTAGTGATAATGCAGCTATGATAGCAAGGGCTGGAATAGCAAAATATCAAAAAAGCAAATTTATTAATCCAAAAGAGTTAAAAATAAGTCCGCGTTCAAGCTTAGGCTCAATTTATTTGTGATATAATGAGACTATGAGATATGTAATTTTTTTCCTATTTTTATGCTCTTGTTTGCACGCTTTTACCTTTAGTATTAATAGTGGCAAGCATAGTGGCAATCCCTACTATATCATACATCTTCAAGATGACAAAGAGATGATATGTGATGAGAGAAATAATGAAAAAAATAAGATATATAGTTGTAAAATATTTACAAAATTAGACCAGAATTTAAAAAACCAAGACTTGCCATTTGCTAGGATTAGCTTTCATCGCTTAAGTGATGGTTTTGTCGTAATAATCCAACCTAAGAGCATATCTAGAATATTTAATGCCAATAATAGGCTATTTGACTCACATAACTCCAAAGCTGATAAAACCAATCGCTCTAAACACTTTACAATTAATATAAATAAACATCTAAATGAGCTAGATACAAGCTATATTGATGGAATTGATTTTCCTATTAAATATCCAAATTTGCTCCATCCTAGTGTAGGGGCTTTAGATTTAAATAAAGAGCCAATTACATATAATGAAAATGGAGATATGGGGATATATCTCTCAATCAAAAGAAGCTATGAGCGTCAAAATTATAAAGAGGTAATTTTTGAGAGTCAAAAGGCGATAAATATGCATCCTGATAGTATATTTTTGGGTGAGTTCTTATTGTATCAAATTCGCTCTATGGATAAGTTAATTAAAGAAGAATCTCAGTATCAAGCTATACAAAAAATGAATAAAAATATAATAGAATCAGCCAAAACTTGGATAAGATTTAATGGTTCAGATAGAAACTATCCAGAAGTTTTATACATTAGTATGATAGCGCATCTTAGTAGTGATTTACGCGATGATGCAGAGTATATACTTGATATGTTAATGACCGAACATGGCAATGATCAATGGACAAAGCGTGCTATAATGGGATATGCTGATTATTTAGTAGCTCATGGTAAATTGACTGATGGAATGAGGTTTTATGAAGATGTGCTATATAGCTCAAATGATATTGATATTGCTAGTGAAGCTTCATTAAAATTAGTTAAAATTTATCTATCTCAGCAAAGATTTAGCGAAGCTGCTCAATATATAGATAGAGTTGTTACAGCAAACCCAAAATATATCTTAGCACATAAAAGTTATAGTATAGAGATTGCCGATGAGCTAAGGGCAAATAATCTATTTGATACAGCAGCTAAGATTTATAAGAGTGTTTTTATGGATTCGAATCTACATGATAGCTATTATGAGATTAGTCTTAGACGTCTTGGCACTACTATAGTACGCGGTAAAGATCCAGTTAGTGCATATGAGTATCTTCAAAGATATAAGAAGGAATTTCCAGATAATGAGTTTAGCAGTGAGATAGAACACTCTTTAGATTACCTATTTTTTGATATGCCTGGTAAAAGTAGTGATGAAAAGCATGCCCACTATAATAATTTATTAGAGAAATATCCAGGGCAAGAACTAGCTAAAAAGGCGCTTATTGAAGAGGTTAAGCTAAGTTTTGAAGAGAAAAAATATGCTAATATATTAAAACTTAATAGATTAATAGCAGATTTAAATCAGAGCAATATCTCTGATATGATGCAAGCCTCTGCTTTAAATTTGGCAAATAGATATAATCAAAATCTAGACTGCCTAGATGCAATTGCACTTGTAGATGAATATGATTTAGAAAGCAAAATAGCCGATCAACTTAAGCTATTTAACTGCTATGATAGAACTAAAAGATATGCTAGTGCTTATAATTTAGTAGAACAAAATTTAAATGAGCCAAATTTAAACAATAGAGTAGTTTGGCTAAATAATCTAACTAAAATTAACTATAAATTATCTAGATTTACTAGTGCAATAGATAGTAGTTTTAAGGCTGTTGATTTAGCTAGCAAAGTGCCTTATAGCGACCCAAGCGAGGCTATAATTTATAGATTTTATTCTCTTTTGAAGTTAGATAGATTTGATGAGGCTATATCTGCATTAAAAACTATAGAAGATAATAAAGGTATTGATATTATGCTAATTGAGGCTTATGATACTGCTATGACGTATGCTAATGACAAAGGAGATAAACTAGCCAAAGATTATGCTAAAAAGGTTTTAGATCTGCAAGATAAGCTAAATATTGATACATTTAGTCCAGAAGCTAATTTTGTATATATTGATAATTTAGTGGCAAATTCGGAATTCAAAGAGGCTAAAAACGAGATTTTAGAGCTATTACCTAAGGATTTAAAACCACAAAATAGAGCTAGAGCTTTGCAAAAAATGGCTCAAATAGAAATTTCTCAAAATAGATATAAAGCTGCTGTTTCTTATATAAATGAGTGTCTAAATATCTCTGAAAATAGCCAGTGGAAAGAGCTATGCAAGGAACAAAAGAGATTAGTTGATGGGATTTAGCTCTTTAATTTTGGATATGAATTGATTGGGGTTTAAATTTTTTGCATCTATTTTGATTGAATCAAACCCTTTATTAAAGGTTCTTTGGCGTTTGGCTAGTTGAGCGGTATGGATGATAATTAAATTTTTAAGTTCATCTATATCAATTTGCGAATCTAGATACTCCTTGCACTCTTTAAGTCCTATAGAATTTAGCGGTTTTAGTGAGCTATCATAGCTTTTAAATAGATACTCAGCCTCATTGATTAGTCCGCTTTGTAGCATTTTTTTTGTGCGGATTTTAATACGCTCTATAAGCTCTACCTTATTCCATATTAATTCAAAAATTGGCAAATTTTCTATTGTTGGTTTGCTTGTATTTTCTCTTAACCATTTTGATGGAATAGAATCTGTTTGAGTGTAAATTTGATACCATTTATGTAGTCTAAATTTATCATTTTTACTAAATTTAGCACAAAAATCCATATCAATTCTCATTGCTAAATCCCAAATTTGATCATCACTAATATCTATTTTTATATCATCTATTTTTGGGGCTAAGCCATTTAACATAGATTTTAGATAAAATCCACTACCACCTGTGATAATAAGTGGAATATTGTACGTTTGTGCATAATTTTTAGCCCTTTGATATTCAGATATAAAATCTCCTACGCAAAAATCCACATCAGGCCTAATAAGATCTATTCCAAAATGCTTTATAAGTTTTAATTCATCAGCACTAGGCTTAGCACTTGCTATATCAATCTCTTTATACAAACATAAAGAATCAAGACTTAAAATCACCCCATCAAGCTCATTTGCCACATTTATAGCTAGGTCGCTTTTTCCGCTTGCAGTAGTCCCAATAATTGCAATCTCATAAAACATATCACGCTCTTTAATTTTTTGATATTTTATCTAAATGAGAGTGCTAATATGCTTAAAATCACTATTTTATCAATCAAAATTTAGATAAATTTTGCTAAAATCAAAGAATAAAATCAAGGATAATTTTATATGGGTTTAAGTATTGGAGTATTTGGAAATATTGGTAAAATTGGCGATGAAATGGTGTGTTTGCCAGCATATTATGTTTTAAAATGTCTATATCCAAATTCTCATTTAACATTAATTTCAAATAGTAATAATGCTAAGAATTTATTTACAAATTTAGAATTTATAGATGATATTATCTCTTTTGATACCTATAAAGATAGCAGGGGGGGGTATAATAGAGAATTTGATATTCTTTTAGTGATTAATCATAATAGTATTAATACCTTAAAAATAGCAAAAACTATATTAGCTAAAAGGAGAATTGCTACTTTTTCTCAGACTTTAATGCTTAAAAACGGGATCTTTTTTGTATCTAAAATAGAGCGTTTTATAAATCCATACTGGCGTCAAAGTCATATGGAAATTCAAAGATATATTAATCTTGTAAGAGAAATAGATCATAAAATATTTGATAAAAATTATCACTTTATAGATTTTAATCAAATTAGACTAAAAACTTCTAAAATTCATAAAGATTACATTGATAAAGTGTTGCAAAATATTAAATATAAGAAGTATGATAAGATTATAGGTATTTGCCCGTTTTCGCAAACTTCAATGAGAAAAGATATGAATTTCAACTTAAACGAGTGGTTGAAAATAGTTAATATATTATCAAATAAATTTCAAAATTATCTTTTTTTGATATTGAGTTATCCTAAGGCTAACAATTTTGATTGCCAAAAAAATAATGTTTTTGTATTTAAAAATAATAATGACCTATTAAATCTTGTAGAGATTACTTCTAGGCTAGATTTATTGCTTAGTTCAGATACTGGTAATGTTCATATAGCTGATAATTTGAAAATACCAACTTTAGAAATAATTTCTAAGAAAACATATAATCAGTGGCGTGGCGGTTGGTATGGAGGATATTGCAAGGCTATACCTTTACCGTATAAATGGAATAAGAATAAGTATAAGGATAAATATTTGGATAAATTTATATCGGAGGCGATATTAATTTTAAATAAGCTATAAAATGGATTAATTTGTTATTTTACTAACCAAACGCTCTAAATATGCTTAAAATCACTATTTTATCAATCAAAATTTAGATAAATTTCGCTAAAATACTAGCCTTAAAAGGAAAGGTATGACAAAATTTATACAAATTTTAAAAGATATTAATGAATTAATTGTGTTTAAGCATTCAGTATTTGCTTTGCCATTTATATTTATAGCGATGATTGTGGCTTCTAAAATTATAAATGACTCAATTTGGTTTGGTTGGGAACTTTTGATTTTAGGCACTCTTTGTGCTGTAAGTGCTAGAAATTTTGCTATGGGAGCAAATCGATATTTAGATAGAGATATTGATAAGGATAATCCACGCTGTGCATCACGCCCAAGTGTAGATGGTAGAATTGGCAGAGGAAATTTGCTATTTTTTATCTGGATTAATGCTTTGATTTTTGTAATTGTAGCATATTTTATTAACTCTCTTGCTTTTTGGCTTAGCTTTCCTATTTTATTAATTCTTGGTGCGTATTCATATTTTAAAAGATTTTCTAGCTTAGCACATGTTGTGCTTGGGGTGTGTCTTGGACTTTCGCCAATTGCTGGAGCTATTGCAGTGCTTGCTTATATACCTTTGTGGTCTATATTACTATCTTGTGGAGTTATTTTTTGGGTAGCTGGGTTTGATATTTTATACTCACTTCAAGATATGGAATATGATAAAAAAATGGGTTTATTTAGTATTCCTAGTATATATGGTGCAAAGGCATCTATGTTTATTTGTGCTCTTTTTCATTTTCTTGCTGTGCTTTTTTGGTTGCTTTTTGCTATTAGTGCCAATCTTGGAGTAGCAGCATTTATTGGCGTGATAATAAGTGCTATTATTTTATATTTTGAACATAGAATTGTTAGACGTGATTTTAGCAAGATAGATAGGGCGTTTTTTACTCTTAATGGATATTTAGGAATTATATTTTTTGTTTTTGTGCTGGTGAGCTTATGGTAGATTTTAGGTTGATTTATGGAAGGGTTGAGATTGCTTTTGAGCCTGATGATGAGTATGTTTATGAGGTAGAATTTAATCAAAGTAGAAGCAATATAGATGAGTGGCTAAGCCATGAAAAGGTGCGTGGCGAGAGTGAAAATAGTGATCCGCTTACTCTAAAATTACTTGTAGAGCTATATAAAAAGGTAGATGAATTATCAAGTATTATTAAAAACCAACATACTCCACCAAAGCCGCTTAAATTTAATTTTACAACAAGCAAGATTGGATATGAGGGATTTGAGTTTGATAATGAGTGTTTAGAAGTTGGAGTTACTTATTATGCTAGGGTAAATTTACCACTGTTTATTAGGCGAGAAGTGTTGATGTATTTTAAAGCAGTTACACCAAAATGTGCTAAAATCCTAAAGATATCAAGAGGAAATGAGAGAGAATGGAACGCCTTTGTGGCTGAAAGTGAGAGATTAGAGATAAGAAAGGCAAAAAATAGTGAGCAATGAGTTATTACTTTATATCGCTTTTATACTGCTTTTGGGTGTTTTTGGAGCGATTTTATGGCTTAGAGATAAGCAAGTAAATGCAAAATTTTCTAAATTTGAATTAGCTATTGAAGGGTTGATAAAAGAGAATTATCAGCTTAAAAAGCAGATAAAAGAGATCCCTCAAACCCCGCCAATTGTACAAAATAATATAGATATAGATGAGATAAATAGCCAAATTGAATTAAAAATAGGCGAAGGATTGATCCAAAAAATATCTCCAATAATAGAAAATGTTCGCATAATAGAACAGGCTGTAAATGAGATTAAAGAGGAGCAGCAAGAAAGACTCTATAGCCTAGAAGAACGCACTAAGAGCATAGGTAAGATTACGCCGCCAAGCTTTGATGCAAATCATGAAAATAGAGTTGTAGAGATGTTTAGATCTGGAAAAAGCCCTGAGATGATTGCTAAAGATTTACAGCTTGGCGTAGGGCAAGTAACTATGATTTTGAAATTTAAAAAAGAGATATAATGTTAGTTGATAAATTTGGTAGAGTAATTGATTATTTACGCATTTCAGTTACAGAACTTTGCAATTTTAAATGTAGATATTGTATGCCTGAAGATAATAAATTTAACAATATTGGCAAAGATAATATATTAAGCTATGAAGAGATGTTTGAGTTTGTTAAGATATGCTTAGATAATGGAGTTAAGAAAGTTAGGCTTACTGGAGGTGAGCCGCTTGTAAGAAAAGATATAGATAAGTTTATCAAAATGATAAATGATTATAAGCCAGGGCTTGATTTGGCTATGACGACAAATGGGTATTATCTAAAGCAAAAAGCTAAATCGCTTAAAGAGGCTGGATTAAAAAGATTAAATATATCGCTTGATACTTTAGATTCTAAAAAGGCGAATTTTTTAGCTAGAAAAGATGTGCTTAGTTATGTTTTAGCTGGAATTGATGAGGCTGTAAGCGAGGGTTTTGGTATAAAGCTAAATAGCGTAGCGCTTCGTGGAGTAAATGATAATGAGCTTATAGAACTTTTAGAGTTTGCTAAAAGCAAAAATGCCCAAATTCGCTATATCGAATTTATGGAAAATACTCACGCAAGTAGTGATCTTAAAGGGCTTAAAAAGGATGATATTTTAGAGATATTATCAAAAAAATATAGCATAAAAGAGATTACAAAAAGCCCAAATAGCCCTTCAAGTCTATTTGAGACAGATGATGGATATAAATTTGGAATTATTGATCCGCATAAGCACGATTTTTGTGCTAGTTGTAACCGATTAAGGTTAAGTGCTGATGGACTTTTAATCCCGTGTTTATACTACGAAGATGGCAAAAGCATAAAAAAAGCTATGAGAGATGGCGATTACGCAAAGGCTAGAGAGATTTTAAAAGATGTTCTAGATGCTAAACCAGAGAAAAATAAATGGGAAAATGATGGTAAGGGCGAGATCTCAAGTAGAGCATTTTATCAAACTGGTGGTTAGTTATGGTTGAGGTTGTTGAGTATTTTAGCTCTATTCAAGGAGAGGGAAAATTTCAAGGTAAAAATGCCTTTTTTATCCGTTTTGCTGGATGTAATCTTAAATGTGTTGGGTTTGGTTGCTCTCTTCGCTCACCAAAAACTGGAGAGATGTTAATAGGGTGTGATACTATTAGAGCTGCTCAGTCATCGCACTTTAAATATGATAAATTTGATTCTCAACGCTTAAGCGGATTACTTCTTGGGTTAAAACATAAACCTTTAATTGTTTTAACTGGAGGCGAGCCGCTTATTCATCACGCTGATAGAGATCTGCTTAAGTTTCTTGAGTATGCTATTAGTGTAGGATTTAATATACAGTTTGAAACTAATGGAACAATTGATGTTGATTTTGCTAAATTCCCAATATATAAAAAATGCACTTTTGCTGTAAGTGTGAAATTAGCCCTAAGTGGTGAGCCAGCCCATAAAAGAATCAATAAAAAAGCTTTAAAATCACTATTTAACAATGCTAGTTGCTTTTATAAATTTGTAACTACAGGAGCAGAATTAGCTGAGATAAAAGATATTTTAGCTATTCAAAATGGCGAGGTTTGGTGTATGCCTTTAGCAAGAGACCAAAATGAGCTAGAATACAACGCTAAAAATGTAGTAAATTTATGTATAGAAAATGGATTTAATTATAGCGATAGATTGCATATTCGAATTTGGAATGATTTAGATGGAGTTTAATAGATGATAATTAGAAAAATTTATGATTTTGAAAATGCTCATATAGTTAGATTTTGTAGCTCTAAACGCTGCAAAGAGAGTATTCATGGTCATAGTTATAGATGTGAAGTATTATTAAAATCTGATTATCTTGATGCTGCTGGTATGGTATATGATTTTGGCCTTATGAAGCAACATATTAGGATGATTATTGATAGTTTTGATCATACTACTACGCTTTATGCAAAAGATAGCAATGAGTATAAAAATGATATGAAAAAGCACTCTAAACGCTGGATAGAGCTTCCATATAATCCAAGTGCTGAACATTTTAGCCGTATATTTTTTGTATTAATTGATAAGCTTCTTGGGCAGTGCGTTATGCAAAATGGTGAAAAAGGAGTAGAGTTATATAGCATTATTGTTCATGAAACAGCTACAGGATATGCGCAATGCTTTAAAGAAGATGCATATAGCCCTAAAATGGGGCTTATAAATTTAGATGAGATAATTTTTAGCGATGAGATTAAAGCTGAGTGGAGTGATTTTGATTTTTACGAAAAGCTCAAAAATGGCTTTAAATTTATAAATCCAAAGGAGTGTTGATGAGAAGATTAGCACTAGTATTTTTACTAATTTTTAGTTTTTATGGTTGTGATAAGAGTGAGCCAAAGATTGATAAAAATGATGGCATAGAGATTCCACCCCCAGGTGTCCCAATATCTAAAAGTGATGGCAATGCAAGCATAGATAGCGAATTTCCTCCAATACCGGTGGCAGAATGATAGAGACATATATGATGAGCGTAAGCTTGCACCTTGGATTTGTAAAGATACTTTTGGTTTTACTAGTGTTGCATTTAGGGCTTGTATTTATCGGGGATACGGCTAAGTTTGGCTATATTAAGCGTCTTATGTATTTTTTACCAACATATTATATTTTTATGGCATTTATATTTTTTACAGGGATATTAAATTTAGCTATTTTACACTTTGAGATGAGTTTTTCAATTTGGATAATGATAGTTTGCTGGGTAGCATTAATTCCTTTTGGAGCGATCGGTTTTAAAAGATTAAAAGCTGTTAGATTAAATAAGGAATTTGGTAAATTTAAGAAATTTATGGCTATAAAAATATTTTGTGAAATAGCTATTGTTGGATTTGGGACATTTATTGGAATTGTATTATGAAATTTATATATCATGCTGGTGCTGGAAGCGAGAATATAGATATTGATGGCGATAGCTTTAGCCATTTAAAAGCTCTTAGATTGACTCAAGGCAAAAGAGTAGATATAAGAAATTTAAAAGATGGATATAGCTATATTTATGAGATTATTAGTATGGATAGAAGGCGAGCTAGCTTGGAATTAGTGTTTAAATCATTAATCCCTTTTGTAGAGCATAAATTTGAGCTAGCATGGGCAGTAGTTGATCCTAGCGTAATAGAAAAGAGCTTGCCAAGTTTAAACGAGCTTGGTGTAGGGCGTTTAAATTTAGTATATTGTGAGTTTTCCCAGAGAAATATCAAGCTAAATTTAGATAGATTCGAGAGAATTTTAATTGGTAGTTCTCAGCAGTGTGGTAGAAATTCTATCATGGAGATTGCAGTGTTTAATAGCATTGATGAGCTTTTAGCTTATAAAAGTGATGTGGCGCTTATTGATTTTGGCGGGGCGAGTTTATCTGGATATGAGGGCAAAGAGATGCTTTTTATCGGGCCAGAGGGTGGATTTAGTCAAAATGAAAGAGATAAAATAGAGATTAAATTCGCTCTAAATTCTCCATATATACTTCGTTCAAATAGTGCCATTATCGGCGTTGTTAGTAAGATTTTGATATAGATTATGGAAGTTATAGTAATTTTAATGATATGTTTAGCGCGTGCAATTATATGTGCGTTACCTGGATTTATTCTTGGATTTTTTTATGATTTACAAGAGCGTAAAAAGTATATATTTTTAGCTTGTGCTTTTATGTTTAGTTTGTATTTGGCATTTACAAGGCCTGAAGGGATAGGTTTTTGGGGAATTTTAATTGGATTTATAGAGGATTTTGGCGGAATTTATATAGGGGCTTTTATCTTTATGGGACTTAGGAATATGGCTAAAAAATTCGGCCTTTGTAAGATTTGTGATAAATTTAGGAGAAAGCGTGAAAACTTTAACAATAATTGATACTTTTGGATTCTTTTTTCGTCTATATTATGCTATGAGTGGTTTGAAAAATAAAGATGGCAAACCAAGCGGAATGATTCATGGATTTGCTAATTTTATAGCAAATTTAAAGCAAGATTTTCATAGTGATTATATAGTTTTTGCCCTTGATAGCGGAGGTAAAACTTTTAGAAATGATATAGATCCAAATTATAAAGCTAATCGTTCTGAAGCACCAAAAGAGTTAAAAGAGCAACTCCCAATATGTATTGAGATGATTGAGAAGATGGGATTGTGTAGTTTAAGAGTTGAAGGATATGAAGCTGATGATATTATTGCAAGTTTTATAAAAAATAATCCACAAGATGATTTATTAATTAAGGTAGTTACTCATGATAAGGATCTATATCAGTTAATCAATGATAGAGTAAGTATTTATAGTCCAGCTAAAAAGGAGCTATATGATAAAGATGGCTGTTATGAAAAATATGGCATATATCCTGAGCAGGTTAGAGATTTTTTAGCATTAACTGGTGATAGTGCTGATAATATACCAGGAGTTAAAGGTATTGGAGATAAAGGAGCTAAAAAGCTCTTAGATGAGTTTGGAACTATTGAGAATTTGTATGAGAATTTAAATCAAGTACGCAACGAACGCACTAAAAATTTATTATTTGAGGGCAAAGAGAGTGCTTTTATCTCCAAAAAACTTGCTAGTTTATATGATGGAATTAAAACCCCAGATTTGCAAAATGCCAAATTTCCAAGCAGCAATCCACTCCTTAAAGTCCAAGATATACTCAAAGAGTACTCATTAAATCGTCTTTTAGCTACTCTTAGCAGTGAAGATATGCCAAAAGATTTAAGTTTTGAACCTGTGCTTATTACTGATGAGAGCGAATTAGAAAGAGTTTTAGAAGATATTAGCAGTGATACGCTTATTGCTTTTGATACTGAGACAACTAGCGTGGATGCTAAAGAGGCTAAGATTGTTGGATTTAGTTTTTGTTTTAATGAACAAAAGAGCTTTTATGTACCAATAAATCATAGCTATTTAGGTGTGCCAAATATGATAAGCCATAAGGCTGCAGCTTGGGCTATTAGGCGTATTTATTCAGCATTTGTAATTGGACAGAATTTAAAGTATGATTTTAAAATAGTATTAAATAATTTTGATATAAATCCACCAAAAAATTATGCCGATACGATGATAATGGCGTGGCTAGATAATCCTAGTGCTAGTGTCGGAATGGATGCTTTGGCTAAAAAACTATATGATTATGATACTATTAAATTTGAAAATATAGTAAAAAAAGGTGATACATTTGCTAATGTATCTTTAGAAAGTGCTACTAAATATGCTGCAGAAGATGCTTGGATAACGCTTAGATTTTATAAAACTTTTATTAAAAAACTTAGCGATGATATGCTAAAAATCGCTCGTGATGTGGAGTTTGGCTTTATCTTGACTTTGCTTAATATCGAAGATAATGGAATAGCTATAAATAAAGAAAAATTAGAGAATCTAATAAAACAAAATGAAACTACGCTTGAAGCTATAAAAAGTGAAATTTATGCGCTTTGTGGAATGAAATTTAATATAAATTCCACTAAACAGCTTGGAGAAGTGCTATTTGAAGAGTTAAAACTTCCAAGCAAAAAAAAGACTAAAACCGGCTATAGCACCGATGAGAGTGTGCTAAATGAGCTTATTGATCTCCATCCAAGTATCAATAAAATTTTAGAATATAGAGAGCTTTATAAACTCCAAAGCACATATTGCGAGCCGATCTTAAATTTGGCTTTAAAAGATAAAAATAGCAGAGTTTATACTAGTTTTATCCATACTGGTACAGCTACTGGCCGTCTTTCAAGCAAAAATCCAAATTTGCAAAATATCCCAGCTCGTGGAAATTATGCTAAGCTTTTTAGATCTATTTTTGAAGCAAAGAGTGGTTATAGTTTTTTAAGTTTAGATTATTCTCAAATTGAACTTAGGCTTTTAGCACATTTTAGCTGTGATAAAGCACTTGTCGAAGCTTTTAAAAATGGAAAAGATATCCATTCTGAGTCTGCAATTAATATATTTGGTGAGTTAAACGATCATAATCGTAGCATTGCAAAATCTATAAATTTTGGTTTAATTTATGGAATGGGTGTCAATAAATTAAGTAGTGATTTAGGAATTGATAAAAAATCAGCAAAAGAGTATATAGCTAAATATTTTGATGCATTTAGTAGTGTAAAAGATTATATACAAAGTATAAAAGATCAAGCCAAAAGTGATGGATTTGTTCAGACTTTACTTGGTAGAAGAAGATATTTTGACTTCTCTTCTGCTTCTGCTATGCAGCTTGCTATGTATGAAAGAGAAGCAGTAAATACCAAATTTCAAGGTAGTGCTGCTGATATTATCAAGCTTGCAATGTTAAAAATAGATAAGATTTTAAATGATGAAAAGATGTTATTGCAGATTCACGATGAGTTAATTTTTGAGGTTAATGATAAATATGTAGATGAGTTTGGAGCCAAAGTTGCACAGATTATGAGTAGTGTTGTAAATCTAAATGTGCCTTTGGTTGTAAATTATAAAGTAGCAAAAAACTGGGGCGAGCTTAAGTAATTTTATTAAATTCAGTTAAATTTTTGTTAATTTATGCGATAATTTGATAATTTTTAAAGTGGGGTTTTTATGGATCTTTCTACTATATTAGGAATGGTGTTTTCTATTACTAGTATCTCTGTTGGTGATATTTTAGAGGGTGGTAACCCTTTACATGTTTTGCACCTTAGCTCTGTTCTTATCGTTGTTCCTACAGCGATGTTCTCATCTATGACAGCAACAAATAAAAAATATATCAAAGCTGCGTTTCAAGAGTTAAAGCTTGTATTTAAGGGATCTGGCGTTGATATGGGTGCTAGAATTGCTGAGTTAGTGGAGTATAGCACACTAGCTAGAAAAAATGGAATTCTATCATTAGAACAAAAAGCCGTAGCTATAGAAGATGAGTTTTTAAAAACTGGACTTAGTATGTTAGTTGATGGTCAGCCAATTGATGAGGTTAAGCAGCATTTAGAACTCTCTATAGAGACGACTGAGGAGTATTATCACGAGTGCGCTCATTATTGGATTAGAACTGGTGAGAGCTGTCCTACATTTGGACTAGTTGGAGCAGTTATGGGGCTTATGCTTGCATTACAGCTACTTGATAATCCTGCTGCTATGGCCGCTGGTATCGCATCAGCATTTACAGCGACAGTTACTGGGATTATGGGTGCATATGCGATCTTTGCACCATGGGGTAATAAGATGCTAGGTAACTCAAAAGATATAATAAAAGAAAAAGTAATGATACTAGAGGCATTAGTAGGTATCGCCGAAGGTGCAAATCCAAGAAGTTTAGAAGCAAAATTATTTAACTTCTTAGATAAAAACGAACCACGAAATTCACAATTTAATTAAGGTGTAATATGGCAAAGAAAAAAAAGGCTCAAGAGTGTCCAGCAGGTGAGAAATGGGCTGTCCCATATGCGGATTTTCTTTCTTTGCTTTTGGCATTGTTTATTGCTCTATATGCAATCTCAGCGATAAATAAGGCTAAAGTTGAAGCACTTAAGACAGAATTTATAAAGATATTTGACTTTCCTGATACTAGATCTCTTAAAGATACTAGTAAGCCATCAAATAGCGATAAAGAGTTTGATAGTCCTAGTATCGCAGTGCAGATCCAAAATCAAACACCTACAAATGTAAATTTAAATAATGAAAGATATAAGGTTACTCTAGATCAGGCTGAAAATCAAGTAGCAATTGATCTGCCAGCAAGTATTAAATTTGACTATCAAAGCTCAAAAATTTATAATCCAGATGTGATAAACTTTATCAATATTGTAGCTATGATAATAAATAAAATTCCAGAATCAGTATCAGTAGATATTAGAGGTTATGCTGATGATTTTGGTGATTATGAGACTGATTATAGATTGGGAATTGAGCGAGCTTATAGTGTATTTACAATGTTGGCAAATAACGGCGTAGAAAGTAAAAGAATGAGAATTACATCTTTTGGTGATAGTGTAAATATTATTAACAGTGATTTAAAAATTGCCAAGATATATTTTAAGATTGATGTAAAAGATAAAGCGTTACAAAAATCTGTTTTAGATATACTTAGTGAGCTAAAATAAAAATCATTATCATTTTATATTAAGTTATATATAAGTTTAAATTTGATAACCTACGGGCTAAATTTAATTTAAGGAGTATAAAATGGCAGTAAAAATTACTGATATATGCATTAGTTGTGGTTCTTGTATTGATGAGTGTCCAGTAGGTGCAATTGTAGATGATGGCGATAACCCAACTGGTGAAGATACTTATTATGTTTATGCTGATAAATGTGTTGAATGCGTAGGCCATAATGATGAACCAGCCTGTGCTAACGCCTGTCCAACTGATGGCTGTATTGTGTGGAGTGATATAGTAGAAGGTCAGCCAAGCAGAGACGATATTGGTGCAAATTTAAGAGATGGTACAAACCCTGTAGTAGCTTAATTTAATTATAATTAAATAAATATTACTATTTTTTTAAGCTTAGTTTTGGTATAATCACGCTTTTATAAAAAACCTTATTATAGGAGATCGATATGGAACAAACGCTATCAATAATCAAACCTGACGCAACTAAAAAGGGCGTAATTGGCAAAATTATAGATAGATTCGAAAGCAACGGACTTAGAATCGCAGCAGCTAAAAAAGTACAATTAAGCGTAGAAGATGCTAAGAAATTTTATGAAGTACATGCTCAAAGACCATTTTATAATGATTTAGTTGAGTTTATGACTAGCGGACCAGTAGTAGTAATGGTTCTAGAAGGTAAAAACGCTGTACTTAAAAATAGAGAATTAATGGGTGCTACAAATCCTAAAGAGGCTGCACCTGGCACTATTAGAGCTGATTTTGCTGAGAGTATTGATGCAAATGCAGTTCACGGTAGCGATAGTCTAGAAAATGCTAAGATAGAAATTGCATTTTTCTTTGCTAGTAGAGAGATCTGCTAAGGTTAGATATTGAAAATTCGCTTTGATAGGCTAGGTGCCACACCTGTTAATTTTGAAAGTAGCATTAATGGTGTTAAATTTAGTGGTAGTATTAAAAAATCTACCCTAAATTTAGCCAAATGTAATGGGAATTTAACTGGCGAGTTAGAGCATATTTGCGATAGCTGTGGAGCTGATATAGTTTTGAGTTTAAATGAAGAGTTAAATCTAAATTTAAGCGATGGTGTTTATAAAGATAGCGATAATGAGCTAAGTAATACTATAGAGTTCTATGATGGCCAGATAGATACTGATGAGATTTTAATCAGTGAGTTAGAAGCCTTTAAAAGTGATTATTTTTATTGTAAAAAGTGTAAAATTTTAGAAGGAGAGTAAAATGGCAGTACCTAAGCGTAGAGTGAGTCATACAAGAGCTGCAAAACGCAGAACTCACTATAAAGTTACATTACCAATGCCGGTTAAAGATAAAGATGGTAGTTGGAAAATGCCTCACCGTGTAAATAGAACAACTGGCGAGTATTAATATATACAATGATTAAAATAGCAATTGACGCTATGGGCGGGGATTTTGGTGCTGAACCAATTGTAGCTGGAGTTATTGATGCTTTAAAGCAAAGAGAGTTTCAAGCCTATTTAATAGGTGATAATAATAAGCTAAAATCCCTTATTCCACAGGAGTATTCTAGATTTATTACTTTTGTTCAAGCAGATGAAGTGTTTGCTATGGATGAGAGTGCTACTGATGTGTTAAAACGCAAAGAGAGTACTATATATAAAGCTGTTGAACTAGTTCGTACTGCAGAGTGTAAAGCTGTAGTATCTGCTGGTCATAGTGGTGCTAGTATGAGTTTAGCAACTTTGCGTCTAGGAAGACTTAAAGGTATTAGCAGACCTGCAATTGCTACTTTAATGCCTACAACACAAAATAATAAAAAAACACTTGTTTTAGATGTTGGTGCAAATGTTGATTGCAAGGCAGAGAATTTATTTGAATTTGCTATTATGGGCTATGCTTATGCTAAAGAGATTATGAAAATTGATAATCCTAGATTGGGTTTGCTAAGCAATGGCGAAGAAGATTGTAAAGGTAATGAGATTACAAAAGATGCATTTGATATGCTTAAAAAACTCGATAGTTTCATCGGAAATGTAGAAGGCAATCAAATTTTTGATGGAAGTGTTGATGTTATCATTTGCGATGGATTCGTTGGTAATATTTTATTAAAAACCAGCGAAGGTGTAGCCGGTGCAATTACCAAAATTATTAAGCAAAGTGTTAAAAAATCACCACTTGCAATTTTAGGTGCCTTTTTTATGAAAGGGGTTTTTAAAGGGCTTAAAAATCAAATTGATTATGATGAATATGGTGGAGCGCCTTTGCTTGGAGTTAAAGAGTGCGTTATCATTAGTCATGGTAAATCTAGCCCAAAAGCTATTAAAAATGCAATTTTTCAAGCTCTTAAATTCTCAGAGTCAAACATAAATGAGGTGATTTCAAATGAGCTTACAAAGTATGATAAATGATTAAGGCATCGCTAATTTCTATTGGTGCATATGCTCCTAAAGATATTCTTACAAATTTTGATTTAGAAAAGATGGTTGATACTAGTGATGAGTGGATCACTAAGCGTACTGGTATCAAAGAGCGTCATATAGCCAAAGATGAATTTACAAGCGATCTTGGATATAAGGCTGCATTACAAGCTTTAGAGCGTTCAAATTTGGATAAAAGTCAGATCGATGCTGTAATATGTGCTACTATTACGCCTGATTATTTTTGTATGCCATCTACTGCATGTGTAATTGCTAATAAGCTTGGACTAAAAGATGTAACTGCATTTGATATTAGTGCTGCTTGTACTGGATTTATATATCTTTTAGAGCTTGCTAAATCTATGATAGAAAGTGGTGCTAAGAAAAATGTTTTAATTATTGGTGCTGAAAAGATTAGCACTATTACTGATTGGAGTGATCGTAGCATTTGTGTATTATTTGGAGATGGTGCTGGTGCAGCTGTAGTTAGTGCTTCTAGTGATAATCCTATAGTTGATATTCATACCTCAAGTGATGGTAGTAAAGCAGAGTTGTTAATAACTCCAGGATGTGCAATTGTAAATCCTGCAACTAGTCAAAATATTGATAATAAATTAAATTTTATGAAGATGTCAGGTAATGATGTTTTTAAAATTGCTGTAAATACATTAACTAAAGATGTAATTAATATTTTAGAAAAAAACCAAATTTCATCAGATAATATAGATCTTTTTATCCCGCATCAAGCAAATTTAAGAATTATAGAGGCCGTAAAACAAAGGTTAAATTTTAGTGATTCTCAATGTGTTGTAACTGTACAAAAATACGGCAATACTAGCTCGGCATCTATCCCTATGGCAATGAACGATGCTTATGAAAGCGGCAGACTTAAAAATGGTTCATTGGTATTGCTTGATGCTTTTGGTGGTGGATTTACTTGGGGTTCAGCTTTGCTATATTTTGGTGGGAAGTAATTGTATGAATGAGAATTTAGTAGCCTATTTAATAGCTTATTTAGTAGCAGCAATACCTTTTGGATTGCTTTTTGGATTGCTTTTTGGTGGAGTAAATATCAAAAAAAGTGGTAGCAAAAGTATAGGCGCTACTAATGTTTTAAGAGTGATTAAAGAGAGCAATCCAGCCTTAGCTAAAAAGCTTGCAATTTTAACCGTTGTGTTTGATGCTTTAAAAGGTGTAGTTCCTATTTTGGTTGGTAGATTTATATTCGATCTTGATATTTCTACGCTTTGGACAATGGGAGTTTTAGCTGTTGTAGGGCATTGTTTTTCACCATATTTGATGTTTGAAGGTGGTAAGGGAATTGCTACTGGAGCTGGTGTTTTGGCGTGTTTTTTACCATTTGAGTTGATTATTGCTGTTATTGTATGGTTTATTGCCGGTAAAGTGCTTAAGATTTCTAGTTTAGCTTCGCTTATAGCGCTTCTTGCTATGGTTATTTCATCATTTATATTGCACTATGATATGCCTGGTATTAATACTCATGCGCCAGTTCTTATTATTGCTTTTATTGTTGTATATAAGCATATGCCAAATATTAAACGGTTGCTTAGTGGGTCTGAGGGCAAGGTTATTTGATTAGCGTTTTTGTTGATGAACTTGAATTTGATACAATAATTGGCCTTTTAGATTTTGAAAGAGTTAAAACCCAAAAGATTAGAATCAGTATGGAATTTAAAGCTTATGAGTTTATAGATTATGCTGATGTTTGTAAAATTACCCAAGAAGAGTTTAATAAGCAAAAATTTTATAAAGTAGAAGATGCGCTTGAGTATTTTAGTGTTAAATTTAAAGAGCTATATCCTACTTTAGAGCAGTTTTATATGAAGATTTCAAAGATTAATATTATCCCAAATGCCAAAGTTGGCGCAAAAATCATAAAGAATTATTAAAAATTGTTTAAATTTTCTTGAATTTTGGCTTAAATTCTGCTATAATCTCGCATTAATTTTTTTATTTTTAAGGAAAAGCTAATGAGAATTTTGATAGTAGAGGATGAGACAACGCTAGGTAAAACTATAGCTGAAGGTCTGCAGGAGTTTGGTTATCAAACAGATAATTCAGAAAACTTTAATGATGCAGAATATTTCATTGGTATTCGTAATTATGATCTTGTACTTAGTGATCTTATGTTACCAGATGGCGATGGAATTGATCTAATTAATGTCATTAAACAAAAATCTCCACGCACATCTGTAGTGATTATTTCAGCAAAAGATGATAAAGAGAGTGAGATCAAAGCATTTAAAGCCGGTGCTGATGATTATATCAAAAAGCCTTTTGATTTTGATATTTTAGTAGCTAGACTTGAGGCTAGACTTCGTTTTGGTGGAACTAATGTAATTAAAATTGATGATTTAACAATTGACCCAGATGAAGAGAAGATTACATATCAAGGTATAGAGATTGAGTTAAAAGGAAAACCATTTGAGGTATTAACTCATTTAGCTCGCCATAGCGATCAAATAGTAAGCAAAGAGCAGCTTTTAGATGCGATATGGGAAGAACCAGAGCTAGTAACTCCAAATGTAATAGAGGTTGCTATCAATCAAATTCGACAAAAAATGGATAAGCCACTTAATATTTCAACAATAGAGACAGTAAGACGTCGTGGATATAGATTTTGCTTTCCCAAAAAAGCTTAAGGGCTAAATTTGCCCTGCAATTAGCATCTGCTTCTACGATGCTAATTGTTATATTTTCGGTGATGCTCTATCATTATATCAAGATTACAATATTTGAAAATATAGTTCAAAGTTTGACTATTGAGGCTAAAAATATCTCTGCAAAACCTGAGATTATAAGTCTAGAATATAAAGATAGTAAGAGTTTTGATCTGATTAAAATTGTGCCAAATGATGATAATTTAACTAGGGCGGAATTTGTCTCTACAAAAGATGATAACGCCACATATCTTACACTATATTATCCATATAAAAACGATCTTTTAGTTTTGACAAAAAATACTAGTGAGTATAGTTCAATTGTAGATCAAATTTTGGTTGATATTTTGATTATTAATGCTACGGCAATATTTTTGATTTTATTTTATGCTCTATTTTTATCTAGAATGCTACTTGCTCCACTTCGATCATTTTGTCTTAAGCTTGGGGAGCTAAATGAAAGATTTTTACAAGAAGTTGAGACAGATGAATTGCCAGTAGAATTTAAGCCTTTAGGTGATGGGGTAAATAGACTAATTGGTAGAATTTTGACATTTGTTCAGTATCAAAAAGAGCTTTTTATAGGGGCTGCTCATGAGCTAAAAACTCCACTTGCAGTGATGAAGACTAAAAATGAAGTTACCTTAATTAAAGAGCGAGATTCTCAAAAGTATATTGAAGCGCTAAAAAATAATAACGAAGCAATTAATCAAATGAATAAAATGATTAGTTCGATTTTGGAGATTGGCAGACAAGAGGGTGCACAATTTGAACAACCTGTAATGACTGATATTATCGCATATATTAATGAAATTGGTAATAATTTTTTAATACTTGCAAAGGGTGATGATAGAAATATTAAGATTAATCTAAGACCGCATAGCCTAAAGATTATGATTCAGCCAACTCTGTTTTTACATGTATTGCAAAACTTTGTACAAAATGCTATCAAATTTTCTCCAAAAAAAGCTACAATAGAGATTAATTCTACGCTTATAAATGGTGAATTTATAGTTCGCGTGATTGATGAAGGAATAGGAATTGATGAGAGCAAAGATCTATTTGCTCCATTTAAACGCTATGGCAATAGCAGTGGTGCTGGACTTGGATTGTTTTTAGCCAAAGGTGCAGCACAAGCTCTTGGTGGCAATATAGAGTTGCGTAATCGTACAGATAGAAGTGGTACAATAGCCACATTTATATTGCCAATTAGAAATAACAAATACAAAAAAAGATAAATTTATATAAAAGAGATTTGATGTCAAAAAGAGTTGCAGTCATTGATCTAGGATCAAATTCGGCTAGAATGGCGATATTTGAACGAACTAGTAGGTTTGGATTTTTCATACTTCGTGAATATAAAGTAAAAGTAAGATTGGGTGAGGGTGCATATGATAAAGGCGGATTCTTGCAAGATGAAGCTATGGATAATGTTTTATATGCATTTAGTGAATTTAAGTACTTTTTGAGTATTTATAAGGTTGGTAAAGTTTTATGTACTGGCACTTCAGCATTAAGAGATGCGCCAAATTCAAATCTATTTATAAATCGCGTAAAAAAAGAATTAGGATTAAATTTACGTGTTATAAGCGGTGATATGGAGGCCTTTTATGGCGGTATTGCAGCGCTAAATTTACTAAGTCCTCTTGATGAGGCTACTACTATTGATATTGGCGGAGGCTCTACTGAATTAGCAAAAATCAAAAATGGTAAAATAGTCGATATCATCTCGCTAAATATTGGCACTGTAAGGCTTAAGGAGCTATTTTTTGATAAAGGCGATATGGAAGGAGCATTGAAATTTACTCAAGATATTATCGCAAATATTCCATCGCACTTTATTAGCAAAGATATAATTGCAATAGGTGGTAGCTTAAGGGCGATATCTGGCGCTATTATGCAGTTGCAAAATCATCCAATTAGATTAGTTCATAATTTTACTTATAAATATAGTGATTATTCAAATTTAATTAATAAGATTGCTACTGATAAGGAATTTGATTTAAAAACTATATCTATTAAAAAGGATCGCTTCGATACCATTAAGCAAGGAGCTATGATCTTTTCTTTGGTTGTTAAAAAACTTGAGGCTAAGATGATCTATACTAGTGGTGTTGGAATTAGAGAAGGTGTATTTTTAACCAACCTTTTGCGTTCAAATTTAAAATCAAAAGAGCTAATTAAAATGCCTCAAGAGCATAAAATTTCTTTTCCTAAAGGTTTTAATCCAAGTCTTAGAAGCATTCAAGACAGATTTGCTAAGCGTGATAATAGCATAACTACAAAATATGTAAAGGCTCTATTTGAAATTTTGCACCCATTACATGAGATAAATGGCTATCTTGATGAGCTTATAATTGCATCAAAATTATATAATACCGGTCGAAGTATTGGATTTTATTCTGAAAATGCTCATAGTGGGTACTTGGTTAAAAATGCTCTAAATTACGGCTATACTCATCAACAAAAAGCGTTAATAGCAGCTATAATTGAGTATCAAGGTAAATCGATAAATAGCCTTGGTGAATTTGAAAATTTACTTCCAGATATTATGATAGTTAGATGGCTTAGTTTCTTGCTTGGTCTTGCTAGCGCACTAAGTCTTAGTCCAAATATTAGCTTTGAGTTTGCATCAAATACACTATATATAAAAGGTGTAAAGAATTTTTTTATGCTTAAAAATGAGATAAAAAAGTTGATAAAACCGGCAATTTTTGCTATATCATTTGAATAGATTGAATTTGGCCAAAGCCAAATTCAACTAAAATCTTCTACCAATTGTAAATTCAAAACTACTAGTATCATCGCCTGGTTTATCATCTAGAGCTTGAGCGTAGAATAGTTGAAGTGGGCCAATTGGTGTAATCCACTCAATACCGGCTCCAGCACTAGATCGCTTGATCTCATTGATATCGCTATGACCAATCATACCGTAATCATAAAATATCACGCCACGCATTTTAAGGCGATTTATAATAGGAAAGCTAAGCTCAAATGAATTATTAAAGCTAATCTTACCACCAGTTTCTATAATTTCACATCCATATATGGTGCCACCATTATTTGCTTTAGGGTTACAAATTTTCTTTTTAGGTGTAACAGATCTACTATCATAACCTCTAAGAGAGCTAATACCACCTAAAAATAGTTTTTCATTAATTGGTAATTTAGAACTATCATCGTTAAATATATATCCAAATCCAGATTTATATCTAAAAATAAGATCCATATCTATGTAATCTTGTAATCCTTGATAGATATTAAATGTAGTTCTGTTTTTTATAAATTCCATATCTCCACCAACACCTGCATACTCAAGACTCGTTGATGCGATAATTCCACTTCGTGGTACATAGTAATCATCTGTATTGTTAAATGATATGCTTGGGGTTATAGCGCTTTTGATATTTATACCATTTTGATAGCCTGCATCTCTATAAAATTCATCCAAGCCTTTGATTTGGCTACGCTCAATTTGATATGCTAAATAAGCATTAATATATCTACCAATTTGTCTGCCACCTATGATATTGGCGCCATAATTTTGCTCATCATACTCATCCCAGCTATAATCATTAGCAAATAATCCACCGCCAAGACTATAAGCTGAGTCATTTACTCTTGGGTTGGTTAAATTTATATTTCCGCTTAGAGTATCATCGCTTTTATCTATCATAATGCTACCTTTATAGCCACTACCAAAGATATTTGAATCACTCACTCCAGCGTTTAAGAGTAGCCCATCGCTACTTCCATAACCGATACCGCCAACTATACTGCCAGTTGCTGTTTCTTTAACTACTACTTCTAGATCAATTTGATCTTTACTTATACGCTTTTCTACTATTTGAACATCTTCAAAATAGCCACTTCTTTTTAGAGCATTTTTAGAATCTACTAGATCAATTTTGCTATATAAATTTCCTTCAGTCAAGTATAAATCGCGTCTTATGACTCTATCTGATGTGCGGTCATTTCCGCTGATTATTACATTTCTTATATATACTTTTTCTTCTGGAATTACCTCATAGATTATATCAGCTGTATAGTCACTATTTTTATTAGTGCGCGGATAGACTTTAGCATAGGCAAAGCCTTTATTTGCTACTAAATTCTCAAGTTTTTGAGCATCTAAATTCATCCAAGATGAATTTAAAGTATCTCCTTTTTGCAGCTTAAAATCATCGATAATTTCATCAGTATCAAGCTCTAAAAAATCAGGTGCATTAATAGAGATGTTGCCTGTTTTATAAATTTCACCTTCATTGATATAATAAGATAAATCTGCTTTATAATTATCAAAGTGTGCATTCAGGCTTGGTGCTGAAACGCTAGCATCTAAATAGCCTCTTCTTAAATACTCATCTTGAATTTTGCCACTATCTCCTGGAAGTTCATAAATTTTGGCTTTGCCATCATTTAATCCCCACATCCATCCCATAAATTCGCGACTTTTATTTGCTACTACTGGTTCAATATCTGAGTAATCTAATGCATCAGCACCTATTAAATTAACATTTTCAATAGTGATATTTTCACCTCTATTTACTGTTAGAGTTATATGAAGTGAGTTTTTATTCTCATTTATTGGTGCAATATCGGTAGTTACAACAGTATCAAAATAACCTCTAGCTTCATAGAATTGACGAATTCTAATTTTGGTATTATTTAGTGCAAACTCATCATACATTTGACCTTTTTTGATATCTATTATCTGCTCGATAGATTTTTGGTCATTTGTTACAACGCCATTGATATCGATTTTGGCAATTACTGGCTTTTCAACTAAATTTACTACTATATTGCCATTATTTTCTTCAATATAGATATTTTCAAAATATCCTTGTTTATATAAATTAATAATAGCCTTACTAGCAATCTCATCATTAAATTGCCCTCCAATTTTAAGTCCGCTAATCTCAGTTGCGCTCTCATCTGATAGATGTAAAAGGCCATTAAATGTTACGCTTTGAATCTCTATGGCATGTAGCCAAATAGCTGTAATAAAGCTTGAAAGTAGAGCTTTTTTCATATAAAATTACCTATGTATAAAATTGTAGTCAAATGGTATCATAAATTGATTAACATTTGAATTATTAAGTGCTATTTTTGGCTAATTTTGCTATAATTCGGGGCTAAAAATTTAAGGAAATATGATGCATGTAGGGATTATTGGGCTTGGATTAATTGGTGGTTCATTGGGTTTGGCTTTAAAAGATATGAAATTAATTGCTAAAGTAAGCGGATATGACTTAGACAAAAACAATGAAAGAGATGCTTTAAATTTGGGATTGATTGATGAGATAATTAGTTTTGATGAGATGAAAAAAAGCTGCGATATGATATTTTTGGCAATTCCAGTTGAGGCAATTATCAAAGTAATGCAAAATTTAACAGATATCCCAAGTAGCACTACAATTGTAGATCTAGGCTCAACAAAAGAGCAAATTCTTCGCTCTTGTCCTAATCAAATTCGTAATAATTTTGTTGCAGCTCATCCAATGGCTGGTACAGAAAACTCAGGACCAAAAGCTGCTTTTAAAACCTTATTAAATGGTGCTGTAGTTGTGGTTTGCGATGACAAAAATGCTGATGAATTTCATGTTAAAAGAGTAGTTGAGATATTAAGTCATGCTGGAATGAAGATAGTATTTATGGATTCAAAAAGCCACGATCATCATGTGGGTATCATTTCACATCTTCCGCATGTTATTAGCTACAGTTTGGTAAACTCAACTCTAAAAGAGGAAAATAAGCGAAATATTTTACTTCTAGCTGGTGGGAGTTTTAGCGGTATGGCAAGGATTGCAAAGTCTAATCCACAGATGTGGAGCGATATTTTTAAACAAAATAAAGATAATCTTTTAGAGGCAATTACTTCGTTTAAAAATGAGCTAGAAATTTGTGAAAATATGATAAGAGATGAAAAATGGGATGAGCTAAAAGATTGGATGCAAACTGCAAGAGGCTTAAGAGAGATACTTTAATAATACTATTTATTGAATTTATTTAGATACAATTTTACGATTTAATTTAGATTTAAGGATAAAATGTGAAGAGTGCGAAAAATAAAACTTTTATATTTGCTTTAATTTTGATCGGATTAATATTTGCTGCTATAGGCCTATTTAACTCCGGTTCTATGGATAATGAAGCTCCAACAATTTCTATAAATGATACAATTTATTGGAATCAAAAATCTCCAATAAACCTAAATATATCTGATAATGCAGCCTTGCAATCAATTAAAGTTGAATTAGTTGATGCTAATGCAACTCAGATAATTTTAAATGAAGAAATCAGTGAGCCAAAAAATAGTATAGATTTAAATTTACAACTGCCAAAAAGTTTAATTTTGGATAGAAATAGAGCTTATAAGCTCATAATTGAGGCTAAAGATTTTGGTTTTTTTGGTGGTAATACAGTAACTAAGAGTGTAAATTTAATTATCGATAGCAAAAAACCACAAATTCAAATTATCAATCAATCTTATAAAATAACTAAAGGTGGTTCAGCTGTTGTAGTTTTTAGAGCAACTGATGAAAATTTACAAAATTTATATATAGAAAGCGATGGCCATATTTTTAAACCAACTAAATTTGTAAAAGATGGCTACTGGGCGTCACTTTTGGCTTGGAATATACAAAATCCAAGCTTCAAGGCTAAAATCATAGCAATAGATAAGGCAGGAAATAGATCAATATCAAATATTGATTACTACTTACAAGATCGTAAATATAAAGAGTCAAGAATAGCATTAAGTGATAGATTTTTAGATGGCAAGATTGATGAATTAGCTAATCAATACGCACAAGATTATGCTCAATTAGATAGATTGGCTAAATTTAAATTTGTTAATGAGACCCTAAGAATATTAAATGAGGATATTATCCACAAAATTACCTCTGCTGTACCTGAAGAGATTATAGATAGATTTTATATCGAACCATTTTATCCACTTAAAAATGGTGCTGCAGTTGCTAGTTTTGGAGATCATAGATTTTATACTTATAATGGAGATGAGGTAAGTCAAAGCTGGCATATGGGGCTTGATCTTGCTAGCACTGCTATGGCTAGTATGGTTGCAAATAACGCTGCATTTGTTGCTTATAATGATTTAAATGGAATTTATGGAGAAAATATTATTCTTTATCATGGATTTGGACTTTATACTCTTTATGGTCATTGCAATGAAACCTCAGTAAAGGCTGGCGAGCATATTGGTAAAAATCATATTATAGGCAAAACCGGAACAACTGGTCTAGCGCTTGGAGATCATTTGCATTTTGGTGTTTTGGTTCAAGGTATTGAGGTTAGACCTGAAGAGTGGATGGATAAAAAGTGGATGAAAGATAATATATATGATGTTTTAGAGTCTGCAAAAAAGGCTATAAATAATTAAATTTGAGAATTTATAGGGTGGATAGAAAAATATTATCAATTTTAGTTTAGTATTTATTGCTTAAAATAGAAATTCTAATATAAATATTATTTTTAAATAGTTTTTATTAGTTTTTTGATATAATCAACCCGTAATATTGATAAGGATTATAAATTTGAAACAAAGAACTATAGGAAAAAGAGTAGAAGGAGTTGGAATAGGACTTCATAAAGGTGAGCCAATTAAGCTGATATTAGAACCTTTAGAAGCTAATAGCGGTGTGGTATTTTATAGAAGCGATAAAGCCACTAGCTTTAAAGCTGAACCAAGTAGTGTATTAAATACGCAAATGGCTACTGTAATTGGAAATGATAAAGCAACAGTATCAACTATAGAGCATCTAATGAGTGCTATAAATAGCTATGGAATTGATAATATTAGAATTATTTTAGATGCCAATGAAGTGCCTGTGATGGATGGAAGTGCTATTAGCTTTTGTATGATGCTTGATGAAGCTGGTGTAGTGGAGTTAGAAGCAGATAAGAAAGTAATAGTTGTAAAGCGTGAAGTAGAGGTAAGAGATGGTGATAAATATGTTAAACTCACTCCATCATCAAATCCAAAATTCAACTATACAATTAAATTTGAAAACCCAGTAATTGGCTTGCAAAGTTATACTTTTGAGTTTAGTAAAGAAAATTTTATAAATCAAATAGCAAGGGCTAGAACTTTTGGATTTTTAAAAGATGTCCAAAAGCTAAATTCAATGGGTTTAGCACTGGGTGGAAGCTTAGATAATGCTGTAGTAATTGATGGTGCTAAAATATTAAATCCTGAGGGATTAAGATTTGATGATGAGTTTGTTCGTCATAAAATTTTAGATGCAATTGGCGATATAAGCTTGCTTGGTGCGCCTATGATTGGAGATTATGAAGCATTTGCTGGTAGCCATGATCTTAATCACAAGCTAACTTTAGCACTTTTAAGCGATGAGAAGAATTATGAGATAGTAACTCTAAGTGAGGCAACTCAAAAAGAGTATGAAAAGGCGTTTGCATAAAAAAGGTTGATATATTAGTAATCTGTCTTAGCTCACCACTTCTTATAGGAGTCTATTTTGAAGGGAATTTAATAGAGCAGATACAAAGCGATGAAAAAGCTAGTGAAATTTTGACTATTGCTATTGCTAATTTAGATAGCAAGTACAAGATTGATAAAATTATTTACGCTAATGGTCCTGGTAGCTTTATGGGATTAAAGGTTGCTTATCTTACGCTTTGTACATTTTGTATAGCTCGTGGGCTTGAGTTATATGGAGTTAATGGATTTAGTTTAAATGGCTTTAGACCAATTAGGGCTAATAAAAATATGAGTTTTGTGCTTGAAAACTCTAAGATAAGTTTGCAAAAAATAGAGCCTTGCGAATTTGAATTGCCAAAAAAATTAGATGGACTTAATTTAATGGCTAATGCATTACCAAATTATGTTATAGATGCGGTTTAGGAGATTATGATGAGAATATTTACACCTGCGACTAGTGCGAATTTAGGTCCTGGATTTGACTCTTTGGGTCTAGCTTTAAAGCTTTATAACGAGGTTAGTATCACTGAACAAAAGATTAGCTCTATTAATATTATAGGTGAAGGTAGTGATAAGATAGCTCTAAAAAAAAATAATACATTTGTAAATATTTTTAATGAGACGATTACATCATTAAATGGAAAGAGCTTAAATTATAAATTTAATTTTGTCAATAATATTCCATTTTCAAGAGGGCTTGGAAGTTCGAGTTCGGTTATAGTTGGCGCTATTGCGGCTGCTTATCATATGGCTGGATTTAAAGTTGAGCGTAGTATAATTTTAGATAAAGCTTTGCAGTATGAACATCATCCTGATAATATTTCTCCAGCTGTATGGGGTGGATTTACAGTAAATATTGTCAATAATGCATCTGTTTATACGCAAAAGGCTGATATTGATTCAAATTTAAAGGCAGTAGTAGTTATTCCAGATGAGCCTATGAATACTAAACAAAGTCGCAATAAGCTCCCTTCACACTATACAATGAATGAATGTGTAAGCAACCTTAGTCATGCTGCTTATTTAAGTAGCTGTTTTATTAAAAAAGATTATGATAATTTACGTTTAGCATGTATTGATAAGATGCATGAAGAGCGTAGAATGAGTGCTTTACCTGAGCTTTTTAAAGTTAGAGATGTAGCATATGCTAATGGTGCGTTGATGAGTACGCTCTCAGGAAGCGGTTCGACTTTTTTAAATTTGGCTTATCAAGATAGAGCCAATGCATTAGCTGAAATTTTACAAGCTGAGTTTCCAAAATTTAAGGTAAAAATTTTGGAGATTGATAATGATGGATTTAGCATAAAAAGCTAAAAATAAAGAAAACTAAGATATAATAGTGCGAAAATTTCATAAACCTATTAGAATGTGCGTGGTTTGCAAAGGTAGATTTTACCAAGATGAGCTTTATAAATTCAGATCACTAAATGGCGAAATAGTACAAAATTTAGGTAATGCAAGATCGTTTTATATCTGCGTAATCTGTATCAAAAAAGATGCAAAAGAGTTAAGAAAACCACTTACAAAATTTGGCAAAAATAGTATAAACTTAAAGGAGATAATAGTCAATGGCAAAGATTAGAATTCACGAAATAGCAAAAGAGCTAGGCTCATCGTCTAAAAAAATTTTAGAGAAGGCAAAAGAGCTAGGTTTTGCAGTGACTACTGTCTCAAGTGCTGTAAGCCCAGAAGATGCCGCAAAACTTTATGATTATGTTCAATCTGGCATAATCCCAGAATCTAAACAAGCTAAAAAATCAACTACTAAACAGCCTGTAAAAGAGGAAATAAAGTCTCAAACCAAACAAGTTGATATAAAAGAAGAGGCCAAGGTATCTAAACCTGAGACTAAAATAGTAGCACCAAAACAACCTGAGATAAAAGAAGAGCAAAAAATAAAAGATGAGTCAAAGAGCGAGACTTTAGCAAATTCAAGTTTAACAAAAAGAAGAGGGCTAGTAATTGTCAAAAAGAAAAAAGATGAACATCCAAAAGTAGAAAAATCTAGCAACTCAACAATGATAAATAATAAAGCACTTGAATCTATGTTTGGTAGTGGCGATGATAGCTTTAAGAAAAAGAAAAAAGAGAAAAAGCAGTTCCAAGCTACTAAAAAAGAGAGTTCATCAAAAATTGATTTAATGGGTCTTAGTGAATTTGGTGATGATATTGTAATTGATGATGAAGATGTGGTTGTATTGCCAGATCTTACAGTAAAACCGATTGAAACTGAAAGAACTCAAACTAATAAAAAACCATTAAATGTCTATAAGCCTGCACAAAATAATGGATTTAATTTTGAAGGCGGAATTCAAAGAAGTAGCCGCAAAAAACATAAAAAAGTGGTAAAAGACAATCAAAATGAGAGCGTTGTAAGTGTAGATATACCAAAAGAGATTAGGCTATATGAATTTGCTGATAAAATCAAAAAATCTCCAAGTGAAATTATTAGCAAGTTATTTATGCTTGGTAAAATGACTACCAAAAATGACTTTTTAGAAGAAGATGAGATTGAGATTTTGGGTGCTGAGTTTGATATTGAGATTAATATCGTAGATACTCAAGAGGAGTTTGATTATGTTAAAGCTTATGAGGACGAAGATGATTTGCATGCTGAATCTAGAGCTCCAGTAGTAACTATTATGGGGCATGTTGATCATGGTAAGACAAGTTTGCTTGATTATATTCAAAACTCTAGAGTAGCAAGCGGTGAGGCTGGCGGTATTACTCAGCATGTTGGTGCTTATATGGTTGAAAAAAATGGTAAAAATATCACATTTATCGATACTCCAGGGCATGAAGCATTTACAGCAATGAGAGCCAGAGGTGCTAGCGTAACTGATATTGTTATTATAGTTGTAGCTGCCGATGATGGAGTCAAACCACAAACCAAAGAGGCTATTGCACACGCTAAAGCTGCTGGAGTGCCTATTATAATTGCTATTAATAAAATGGATAAAGAGAGTGCAAATCCAGATTTAGTAAAAACTGGTTTAGCAGAGCTTGAGATTATGCCTACAGAGTGGGGCGGAAGTCATGAGTTTGTACCAGTATCGGCTAAGACCGGTATGGGTATAGAGGATTTGCTTGAAATTGTACTTTTGCAAGCTGAAATTTTAGAGTTAAAAGCTAATCCAAATAGAGAGGCTAAAGCTACAATTATAGAGAGTTCTTTACAAAAAGGTCGTGGTCCAGTAGCTACTGTAATAGTAGAAAATGGAACATTAAAAGTAGGCGATACTATTGTTGCTGGTGTAGCATTTGGCAAAGTAAGAGCTCTAAGCGATGATAAAGGCAGAAGTTTAAAATCTATTAGACCTGGTGAGTGTGGTGTATTGATAGGGCTAAGTGAAGTACCAGAAGCTGGAGAGACTTTAATTAGCGTAAAAAGTGATAAAGAAGCACGTGAATATGCACAGAAAAAATATGAGTATCTTCGTCAAAAAGAGCTAAGTAAATCTACAAAAGTAACAATTGATGAATTAAGTGCAAAAATAGCAGAAGGTGAGCTAAAAAATCTACCTGTAATTGTAAAAGCAGATGTTCAAGGCTCTCTTGAAGCGATTAAAGCTAGCCTTGAAAAATTAAGAAATGATGAGATTAAAGTAAATATTATCCACTCAGGTGTAGGCGGTATCACTCAAAGCGATATCTCACTAGCAAGTGCAAGTCAAAACTGTGTAATATTAGGATTTAATATTAGACCAACTGGAGAGATAAAAGAAAAAGCTAAAGACAAAGCAGTAGAGATTAAAACTTATAATGTAATTTATAATCTTTTAGATGATGTTAAAGCTCTACTAAGTGGCTTAATGAGTCCAGTAATTACTGAAGAAGATTTAGGCCAAGCAGTAATCCGCCAAGTAATCAATGTGCCAAAAATTGGTCAAATCGCTGGTTGTATGGTAACTGAAGGTATCATTAGTAGAGGTGCTAAAATCCGTGTTATTCGTGATGGAGTGGTGGTATTTGAAGGCAATATTAGCTCACTTAAACGCTTTAAAGATGATGCCAAAGAGGTAGCCAAAGGTTATGAATGCGGCGTAGGAATTGAAGGATATAATGATATGAGAGAGGGCGATTATATAGAAAGCTATAAGGAAGTAGAAAATAGGGCTGAAATATGAATCCAGCTGAATTAAAGAGACTTCGCACTCAAAGTATATTAAAAGAGCTTATTCCTGAGGCG
Organism: Campylobacter vicugnae; assembly: GCF_002139875.1. Classification (NCBI taxonomy): domain Bacteria; kingdom Pseudomonadati; phylum Campylobacterota; class Epsilonproteobacteria; order Campylobacterales; family Campylobacteraceae; genus Campylobacter; species Campylobacter vicugnae. The sequence goes on along the minus strand of NZ_CP018793.1, from coordinate 1,313,818 downwards.
TTAAGCACCCTTGAAGATGAGTATCTTAAGGGGCTTTGTGTTACTGATGTTGAGTGTAAAAAGGGTAGATATGATGCATTTGTCTATTTAGATAAGATGAGTTTTGATGAGAAAGAACAAGCCTATATCCTTTCTCATCTTAAAAAGGTAAGTCGCCATATACAAAATCACTGTATGGCAGCTGAAGGTTGGTATAGATCGCCAAATTTTCATTTTGTATTTGATGATAGACTAAAGTATCAAAATCATATGGATGCTCTATTTGCTAAGGTTGCAGATGAGTTGCAAAAGGGTAAAAAGTGAATTTACAAGAGTTAGAAAAATTATTAGAAGGTTGCGGCGTAGCTTTATATGATACAGAGGTAGCTAGTGAAAATGGCCGTCAAATTTATAGAGTTTATATAACTAAAAGTAGTGGAGTAAATTTAGAAGATTGCGAGGCAGTAAGTAAGCTCTTATCACCTATTTATGATGTTATGCCACCAGTTAGTGGAGACTGGGTTTTAGAAGTTTCTAGCCCTGGGCTTGAGAGAAAACTAAGCAAACCAGAACATTTTGCTAAAAGCATATCAGAAATGGTAAAGATTATCTTAGTTGATAAAAGCGAGATAATTGGAACAATAAAGAGTGTAAATGGTGATGATATTACAATTAATGATGGCGAACAAAATATAAATTTAAATTTCAATAATATAAAAAAAGCTAAAACCTTCATCCAGTGGTAAGTATGGGTGATGAATTTTATCTATCTTTAGCTATTGATAAGGCGTGGGATTGTCAGCTTTTGACATATCCTAATCCCGCAGTTGGTGCTGTAATATTAGATGAAAATGGACAGATTCTTTCTATTGCCAATCATCAAATGTCTGGTTTTCCACATGCTGAATTAAACGCTACTAAAGAGGCTTTAGAAGCTAAGAATAGTAGTTTAAAAGAGTTATTTGCTACTGCAAAAAATGCAAATGAGTTATATAATTTAATAATTAAAAATCATCAAAATTTACTTAAAAACTCTACATATTATGTAACGTTAGAACCGTGCGCGCACCAAGGCAAAACACCCCCATGTGCAAATTTGATTCTTGCTATGGGTGCAAAGCGTGTAGTAATTGGCTCAAGAGATTATGGAAAGCACGCTAGGGGAGGAGCTGATCTTTTAGCTCAAAATGGTATTGAGGTTAAGCTTGATGTATGCAAGGCTAGGTGCGATGAACTACTAGAGCCATTTCTTAGGTGGCAAAGTGGAAATTTTACATTTTTTAAGATTGCTCTTAGCCAAAATGGGGTTGCAACTGGTGGAGTGATATCAAATTTGGCCAGTCGTACTCATACACATCATTTGCGTTCTTTAGTTGATTTAATGGTAATTGGTGGAGCTACTGTGCGTATTGATAGACCTACATTAGATGCTAGATTATTTAGTAAAAAATCACCAGATATTTTGATTTATTCATCATATGCCAATTTTGATCCTAAAATTTCACTTTTTAATATACCAAATAGAGAAGTTATAATTAGCAATTCTTTGGATTTAGCTTTTAAAAAGAGATTTGTTATGATTGAAGGTGGTGAAAATTTCTTACGAAATTTAGATTCTAGAGTAGATTGGATTTTAATTTATCGTTCAAATGAATTCAAAAGTGCTAATAATATAAATTTAGATATGAAGGTTAAAATCTTACATAGAAGTACTTTTGGTGATGGTGAGCTTTTATGGTGTAAAAGAGTTGATATGGGAGTTAATTCGTGAAATATGTAACTATTTTTGGCTCAGCCAGATTAGATGCTAGCAGTGAACATTACCAAAAAGCATATAAAATCGCAAAAGCTTTGGCAGCTGCTGGATATGGAGTTATCACTGGCGGAGGTGGCGGTATTATGGAAGCAGCAAACCGTGGAGCATTTGAAGCTGGAGGCGATAGTATCGGTATAAATGTTATCTTACCAAATGAACAACAGCTTAATCCCTACTGTACTAAGTCGCTAACATTAAATAATTTAAACGAGCGCAAAGAAGCTTTGATAAAAGATAGCTTTGCTTTTATTATTTTACCTGGAGGATTTGGAACATTGGATGAAGCCTTTGAGGTATTGACCTTATCTCAAGCTGGGCTAAAAGAGCATAAAATTATATTTACTCAAAAATCTTTTTGGGAGCCGCTTGTTGAGTTTTTAGATTCTCTTGGCGATATGGGGCTAGCTGATAAAAATGGATATATTATTATTGATGATATAGATGAGATTTTAGAGTTTTTAGCAGTGTAGTTGGCAAAATAAGAGATTATAATTTGCAATTAAGAGCTTTAAAAACACACTCTACTACATTAAAAATAGGGACTACTAAGAACGCTAATAGTAGAACCTTACCCTTAGGTGGCATAACCTTAAAACTTTTAAGTGATATATGCGATAGGATTAATTTAGCTTTATCTTTAAAAAAGTCAGAAGCTATGGAGTTATATCTTAAGGAACCTGAAGGATATCTGAAGGGAGTTTATTACTCAATAGCTAGGGGGCGTTACAAAGGATTAGATAGAGAAAATTATAAGAATTGTAAGATAAATAATTTGACACACAGCATATGTGTATCAAGGTGGAAGGATATGAATAAGGCTTTGGGTTTTGATAAGCGAATAAACGCTAAAGAGTATAACCAATATGCCTTAAGACATACAGTAGCAAGTCGTTTGGTTAGCTTAAAGAAGTTTTCAGCTTATAGGCTAATGCAATACTTAGGCCATAAAAATATACAAAGTAGTTTGAAGTATGTCCATCTAAATATCGATGATATAAGAGATGGGATTGGTGTAGGTGTGTGCTAAAGATTATTGGTTGCGAGAGAGGGACTTGAACCCCCGACCCTCGGGTTATGAGTTTTTTGAGCTTATATAATTAGCTATTAAGCTACATTTTTATATACTTTTGTTATGGAAATAAAATATACTAAGCAGTTTGAAAAATGGTATCTTTCTTTGTCTGATTATAAAGTTAAATCGGCTATATTGCGTAGATTTGACAAGATAAAAAATGATGATTATTTGGGTGATTTTAAGAGTATAGATATTGATTTATATGAGCTTAGGATTTTTGTTTCAGGTGGGATAAGATTGTATTATACTATTCAAAATGGTGTTTTAGTTATATTTCTTTGTGGTGGTGATAAATCAAGTCAAGATAGAGATATACAAAAAGCTAAAAATTTATTAAAGGAATTAAAATGCTAGCATTGAAAGAATTTGATCCTATTGATTTTTTGAATAATTCAGAAATGAGAAAGGAGTATTTAAATCAAGTTTTGGCAGATGGCGATATCGAGGAGCTTAAAAGAGCTATATTTTATATTTCCAAAGCCGAAGGCTTAGAGAATGTAGCAAAAAAAGCAAATTTAAATATGGAAAGCTTTTATAAGATGTTTAAACCTAATTCTAAACCTAGATTTGAAAGTATATTTAAAATCCTAAATGCACTTGATTATAAACTTAGTTGCAATTAGTTCTTATTTAAATCATATAAGCCGTTAATTCTCTTTAATTTGTAAAAAGTTGCACTCTACTTTATGCTGTTTAAAATATAATTCGCATCCTTTATCCATATTTGAGTTAGAAACTATCACTCTTTTTATAATTTTATTATTTAAATACTTATTGTTTTCTTTTTCATACATATGGCAATCTCCTATGAATTTTCTTATTATATCTTGTTTTAGTGGGTATATTGAGTTTTTGCATTGTATTAATAATACTTCTTTATCTTTATATGCTATTATATCTATTCCCATATCTTTTTTTCCTTCTTTCATTCCTTTCATATATATTTTGTATCCCAATCCTTTAAAATGTCTTCCTATTTGAAATTCATATTTAGCACCTTTGTCTATATTTGCTTGTTTTAATTCTTTTATGTATTTTTCTTTTTCTATTTTTTCTTGTTCTTTTTGCTTTTTTAATTTTTTTATCTCTATATAAAAATATCCACTAGTTAATATACTTCCAAGACAGAAACATATAATATGTGTAAACATTTATTCTATTTCCTTTTTTAATACTCTTGCTTTTATATCGCTTAAATAATACTCCTTTTCTTTCTCCGATAATAAATTATAGTATTTTAGTATCTCACTTAAATTATTTTCATTATCGATTTTTTCTTTTTTGTATTCTATAACGATCTTATATAGATTTGGCTTATCGCTTTTCCAGTTATATATAGTTGGTTCGCTTATGTTTAAATATTTGCAATATTCTTTTAAATTCATCTTGACAACTTTTAATTATTTTACTATAATACTAAAATAATTTAAGTAGATATATTAATTTACTTAAATATTTAATGTTGATTATAGCTAATTTTAGCTTTTAATCAAAATTTTAAGGCGCAGTCAGAATAAGAGAAATGAGAGTAAGTCGCCTTTTTTGTAACTTGCGTTTGGCGTTACGATAATACGCTGGAGCTGAAATCTCTATAAACTTACTCCGCCCTAGTTTTTTTATCGGTAAGTCTCTAGGGTGTAATTATTACCGATGATATTAAAATTTTAAAGGATTTACCGTGATTTTACAAGAACAATTTCGTATCAGTTACGAAGTTACCAAAGGCTTCGTTAAGGCTACTGGCTCAGGTCAGATTAAAAATGATGATGGTGAGCTAATTAATTATTCGGCTAGCGTTCGTATTTTTTCTACTAATATTTATCAAAGCAACACTGAAAACGATAAGACAATGTTTGCTAACTCCTATGATAGACAATTGGCTTTTAAAATAACTTGCGATTCAGATATTAAGGCTGGTAAGTTGGCAAATTTGTTTCAATCTACTTTGATTAGCTCTCAACCTATATTTATTAGTGGTGATATACCAGTTCGCAAGACTGATGGCACTTATGAAGTGAATGTATTTGAGATTAAAGGCGTTGATATGGATAATCTAGATAAGGTTGCGATTAAGAAGTAAATTTGAAAAAAAGCCCTAACAAAATTTTAGGGCTTGATTGAGATTTTCTATCTCGTAATTTTTTAGAAAGGAGTTCAGATGAAAAAAGGATTGCTTACTAAAGCTTCTATTGGCGCTTTTGGCTTAATGTCTATGGCTTCGCTTGCTAACGCTGCGATTACAGTTGATTCATCTACTGGTGCTATTAGCGGTAGTATTGATTTAAGTATAGTCTATGGTGCTTTTGCTCTTGTTTTAACTGCAATTGCTACAATCTGGGGCTTAAAAAGAGTTATCAGAATGTTTTCAGGTGCTTAATTAAATCCTATGGATTTATTTTCTTAAGCCACAAAAAATGCGTTTAGCTTTCTTGAAATTTTAAGAACGCTCCGCATTTTTTGTGGTGCAGCGCGAATAAAATATTTAACTGGGCTAAGTTGTCTTTTTAGAGCGCTGTTTAAGATTGTTTTGGTGGCTTTATGGATATAGATATTCAAAATTTGATTTTGTTTGAAAGTTCCTTTTTTGGTGTTATTCTTGTGGCTTTGTTTGCTGTTAAATCGCTTCTATATGTTTTTAAAGTATTTGATAAGGAATAAAAATGATGACTGGGCATATCACTGGCTTAGCTTTCGATGATTATAATTTTCTAATGGGTTTTACTGGCATATTGTGCGGTTTTTCAATTTTCTTGATTACTTTGTTTGTTATCTCTAATTTAAGGGCTTAATATGGATATTTTAACAATTACTGGCTCTGCTTCATTTGATTATTTTTTTTCTATATTTTTCTATTTTACGATTACTGCCGTTCCGTTTTTACTTGCATTTGTATTAATAGCTAATAAGTCGTTACGATGAGATATATATATTTATTATTGTTGTTACTGACAAATTTATACTCTTATTCTTATAATGTTGTAACTAGTGATTCCTTTAATCCTATAAAGGATGATGGATATGATTATTCTCTATATACTAATTATAATACTAGCGTTGTAACTGATGGAGATTATGATGCTACTTATTATAAGAATGATCTTATATTTAATGATAAAGTTTATTCGAGTTGTTATAATGTTTTTACTAGTAAAAGCTCTCCTTGTATTGTAGATGAAAATAGTTATGGGGTAATTGTGCTAGGCTCTGATTCTAATTTTGAATCATATTCTATGCTAGATTCAATTAATAGGGCTTATTTTGATTCTACTTATATAAATAATTCTTATGCTGCTGTTTGGGGTAGGGCTAATCATCGTGATCCTTATTATGAATTTTATCTAGAACCTGAGTGTGGTCAAGATTGCGATGAATTAATGGCCGAGTATCTTTATTACGATAATTTGAATTATAAAGTTGTTTTAGCTGTTTCTGATAATATTTATTATAATTATGATTTGAGAAAATTCATCTATTTTTATCCTTATAAAGTGGAAGAGTCTATTAATGATAGTGGATTTTTTGATGGTGTTGATAATTTTTTTACAAGCGCAAAATACTCTTTTTCTATTACTGAAAATTCAATTAGATATACTTGTCCTGTAGGTAGTAAATTTAATCCTAATACTGGTTTATGTGTTAATGATTGTACTGATTATGATGTTAGCGATTCAGAATTTAAATTTCAATTCGATGATGGCAAATGTTTAGTTGTTACTGGCGCTATTAGCAATTATGATATCGCAAAAGCCTATTGTGAATTTAAAGGCTCAAGTTTTACTATTACCGGTGCTGATCCTTATGCTCCTGGCACTAGTTCTATAATGTATTATTGTGCTAATTATAGCAATATGATTCAATTGCCAGATGATTTATTTAAAAAGGCTCCTGAAGTCGATAATAAAGATAATAACACTGATAAGCCTAGCGGTGGCTCTACTGATAATCAAGAGAATGGCTCTACAACAAATCAAGGAAATAGCGGAATCTCAAGCGGTTCAAGCACTGAGATAACTGGCGGAAGTTCAAGCGGTTCAAATAGTGGTGATAATGATGGTGAGGGCTTTACTCAAGCCGAAACGACTGTTGGCGGTAATGGCTCAAGCGATTCTAACTCTACTAGCGGTAATAAGCCAGATGGCGGTAGCGGTTCGGGTGGCGTTGGCACTGATGGCACTGATGGCAATGGAGCAGATCAAGGCGGAGATTCGGAAGGTGAAGGTATAGGCAACACAGATAAAGAAGCCGTTGAAGGCGCTCTTGGTGGTTTAGGTGGCGTATTTGATGGTATATTTGATAGCTTTTTTGAGCTTGGCAACTCTTTAGATGAAATGTTAACAAATTTAGAAAATAGCGTTAATTCCGTTAAAGATTCTCTTAAGCCTTTTGGTAGTATCTCTGCTACTACTGTTACTACTTGTCCTTTGGATTTTTCATATAGTAGCCCTTATCCGATTAATTTTTCAATCGATTTATGTACGCCTTTGTATTCCGTAAATGGCTTGGTTTATTCAATAATCTTTTTATCTATTTTATCGCTTAGCGTGATATTTTTCATAAAAATATTAATAATGCTACTGGCTACATTCTAGGAGATTGAAATGGTTGCAGTTATTCAAGCTTTGATAAGTTTTATAGGATTTGTATTTACTTCTGTTGTTGAATTTATAGCTGGTTTCTTTGGTAGAAAAGTTGTTTTACTTACTATTTTATATCCTATTATCATAGGTTTTGCGACCTATGTTTTTACATATGTATTTATAGAATTTCTAAATTTGCTTTTAGGACTATTTAATTTAGTAAATATTGTTAATGAGAATATGCTTGATATGATTCGTAGCTCTGATAAAAATTTGCAATTTTTCTTATCGGTTATGTCGGCTAGCGGTGTTTGGAAAGCCTTTGTTGATGCCTATAATATAGTAAGCCCTTTGTTTTATTTATTGCTTGTATTTTTGACTATTGTTTTAATGTTTAAAGCTAAAAATTTAGTATTTAATCAAATCAAATATCTTTATGATCTACTTATAAAAACCGGCGTTGGGAAAAAGTAATGGCAATTCATTATATAGTTGGCAATCCAGGTAGCGGTAAAAGCTATTATGGCGTTTATATACTATATGATAAATTTATACGCACTAAAAAGACAAATTTTTTCTCTCGCTTTACCAAGCAAAAAGAGCAAAAGCAGTATGATTTTGGATATACCAATATTAATGAGTTTAATTTTGATTCTAGTGATAAGATACGCAAATTAGAGCTTGAGCCTTTAAAAGAGAAGCTAAGTCTTTTATATAATATGTATAAGCTTAATTCTCCAGATTCTGAGCTGATAGAGACTGCGAAATCTTTTGATTTATTTAATGTTATATTTGTTATAGATGAAATTCATAATTTTTTTGTTAGTAAAGATGAGATATTGATATGGTGGCTTACATACCATAGACACTTACACCATGAGCTATATTTAATTACCCAAGATTTATCTTTAGTTGATAATGAATATAAAAGAATCGCAGAATTTTTCTATAGGGCTGTCGATAGCTCAAAAAGATTTTTTAGCAAGAAATTTAGATATTTCCAATATACCAGTTATAGATTATATGAAAAAGATTTAGTCCGTAGATTCCACATTGATTTTATTCAAGAAGTTTTTAATTTATATCATAGCGGTGATGATAATATACGAAGTAGTTATTTGAGAAAATTTCTTTATATTTCGTTCTTTTTACTTATTTTTTCATTTTTTCTATTCTACATGCTTAAATCTTTAGTTACTACATCAGATGATACGAGCAAACCAAGTCAAAAATTTACTGATAGCAATAGAACCAAAGTAAGCGCTAATATTAGACAAAATTTACCTAGCGATAAAATAGATGATACATTAGGTTTTTATTATAAATATACTTGTGTTGGATTTGATTGCAAATTTGATAATAGTGATGACTTGTTTGATTTAAGGCTCTTAAGCTACCTTTTAAGTAAAACTGAAATTTTGTATAAGATTGATTCTAATAAATCTAAAAATAGCGTTGAAACCAACATTATCATTAAAGATGATGTTTTTAAAGTATTAAATATTACATTTAATACAAATAAAAATTCTAAAGGATTAACCGATGATTTTAAAAACCCTTCGTTTATTAGTGGTTCTAGTAGTTTTTTGCCAACTCTCTCAGGCCGCAATAATTAAGAATAGTTTGCTTGATTTTGCCAATATAGCTTCTACAAATTCAAAGATAGAAATTTTGATTAGTGGTGATATAAAAGCCAAGGACTTTTATTTTTTCTCGCCTTATTTAAATTCTGAAATTGATTTGCCAGTTTTTAAAAAGATTATAGAAGTATCAGGCTTTAGGCTTTTAAAATTTGATGATTTTTATTATGTTGATAGGGTAGATGAGAATCTAACTGCTAGCGACAATCAAGAGCTTTCAAATTTATTTTATATCAAGCTTAAGAATAATAGCTTTGATGAAGTAAATAGCATAATCAATATGTATGATAGAAATGCCACTTATATTAGCCAAGATAATGCCGTTGCTTTTAAGGCTACTGATAAGGAGTATAGCGAGATATTATCAGCAGTGTCTATGCTAGATGAAAAGGACTTTGAGCAAGTAAATTTTAAGATTACCATTTTAGAAACAAATTTAGATGATCTGCGTTCTAGAGGTACTGAGATAAATTCTTTATTGCAAGGTGTAGATAGTGTAGATTTTAGATATTTTTTTAATTTACTTACCGTTCCTTATACTGCTAATACTAATGTTAGTAATCAAAGCTCTAAATTTTATGGTGTTTTAAAATTTTTAGATTCTAATTCAATTACTAATATAAAATCTAGCCCATTTTTGGTAGCTAAAAACAATACTTCTGTATATTTTTCTAATGTAAGAAATATCCCTTTTCGCACTTCGATTAGGCAAGTTCAAGACTCGCAAAGCTCTACTCAAGAGAATTTTGAATATAAAGATGTCGGTTTAAAGCTTACCTTAAAGCCTAGAATTATTGGTGAATTTGTATATACAGATATACATTTTGTATATGAGAATTTGATTAATACTGATAATTTAACGCCTACTACGACTAAAAAGGAGTTAAAGTCTAATTATAAGCTAAAAAAGGGAGATATTTTAGTTCTTAGCGGAATTAACGAGCAGATAGAAAATACAAATAGAACCGGTATCCCAATTTTAAAAGATATATGGCTCTTAAAGTATCTATTTTCTACCCAAAAAGTTGAAGTTAGCAACTCTATTATCTCTATATCTATTGAAGTGTTTTAAGCGAGTGATTCAAAATGCTAAGGTCAAATTTTTTAATGACTGCCGCCGCTAACGCCGACTATGAGCGCAGCGCGAGGAACGAGCGCGGCGCGAATAAAGCGGCGGCTTGTCAAGTTAATAAAAAAGTCTTACCTTTAAGCTTTGGAATCAGTGAAGCTGATTTGGAGCTGGCGAATGCCAAGCTACAAAGCCAAAGATTATGGCTCAAATCTCAAATTTATAAAGTAGATGATGAGAGTGGCGAAGTCAAAACCTTGCTTGATTGTTCGTATTCTGCCAATTTTTCTAGTAGATATTATGCTGAGTTAAATAATCGTGTTAATACAATTAATGATTTCTCATTTAACCAAGGTTTGCAGTCTAGTTTTTTGACAATTACGCTTAATGGTTGCTTTAGAGATGCCCTTATGGGTGATTTTAGTAGGTTTAAGGCTAAGGATAGGGATTTATTAAGTGAAGAGTTTAAATATAAGATGAAAAATTGTCTTAATGATATAAATATTAAAGATTTGATAAATTTGCTTAATTACCAGTGGAATTTATTTATAGTTCGCATACACCGCAAATATAAGAATTTGACTAAGTATTATATCCGCTCTTTTGAGCCACATAAAAAAGATGGCGTTCCGCATATCCACGCTTTAATTAGTTATCCGCAATATGCGCATGAATACATACTCAAGGCTTTTAAAGATATATTCTATGCTCCGCAAAATTTAAGGCAAAATTATTTAACAAAAGAGCAGATAGCCAAGGGCGAAATTAACGGCTTTCAATGGACTTTAAGCAATCCTACTGGCTATATTCTAAAATATATCAATAAAACTTTTATAAATTTTAATGAGCGTGACAATCTAGACTATAATACCGCTTGGTATGTTAAATATAAGGTTCGTCGTTTTATCAGCTCTAAGCACCAAATTCCGCTATGGATATATAGAAAAATCAACTTTTTTTACAAGGATTTTTATAATTTATGCAGTATAAAATCAATGTCTGAATGGCACTGCGAGTGGAATTTTGATAAATCTTATTTTTTGCTTAAGAATGTTGATAGTGGAGAAACAATCTCTTGCGTAGATGGTGTAATAAAGCATTCTATAGGTGATAATATCATACATTATTACCATAAGGAAAAAGCCAAAAATGTAGATAGAATTTATAGGGTTTATGAAAAGCCTACGATAAAAAATAGATCAAGTAAAATTTGGTTTGAGAGTAAGCCTATAGTTACAAATATGAAAGATTATACCTTGTTAAGTTATTATCGCAGCCTTGATACCAATACTTGTAATTTGCAACATTTTGCATATGTAGAAAACGAACTTGTAAAAAGAAAAATGGGTATATTCTGCGGTAAAAATAGATTAAATGATTTAAATGCTGTGTTTGAAAATTTAGCTGTTGATTCTGATGGAGTGATTTACTATGACTTTAAATGAAGTTTTTGATAATTATTTGATATACTATGAATTTTTACTTCGCCCATCAACTTTAAAAAGTGATATAGCTACATATAATAAGCATATTAAACAAGGTTTGGGTCTTAATTGTATTAATGAGATTGTCTTTTTAGATATTCAGAGTTTTTGTAATAACTTGATAAGATCTGGATATAAAATAAAAACAGTTAAAAATATACTAACCAAATTAAAGGTAGTTTTTAAATTTGCTATTAAGCTCGAGCTGATAACTAAAAATCCTTGTGATTTTGTAGAATTACCTAGATTTGATAATAAAATTTACTTTAACTACTCTGTAAAAATGCAAAAGAATATCATAAAGGCTATCATTAATAATGATTCTCCAACTAGTGATATATTTTATTTTTTATTGCACGGTAGGAGAAAAAACGAAGTATTATCTTTGAAGTGGTCTGATATAAATTTTAAAAATAAAACATATTCTATACCATTTCAAATAAATAAAGCTAAAAGAACTATGATATATTTGATGAGCGATGGTTTATATCATAGACTTTATAAAAGATATGTATCGCTTGTAAAATCTGGTTCATATTCTCTAGATAATTATGTTTTTGTCAATCCAGCTACTAATAACAAATATGTTGATTTGCGTAAATCTTGGCATAGATTGTTAAAAACCAATAATCTACCTAAGCTTAGATTACACGATATAAGGCACTTGATAGCAACTTATTCTATAAATCATTTAGGATCATCTGTTGAATTAGTTAGTTACTGTTTAGGGCATACTAATATTGCCACTACTCAAAGGTATATAACTAAAGATATGAAAATGTCGCTAAGTGTTATTGAAAATATGTTAAAATCAGTAAAGTAAAATTTAAGTATCTTATAAGAAATAAATTATATATTTTAAAATCTGATTTTATGGATATTGGTTGCGAGAGAGGGACTTGAACCCCCGACCCTCGGGTTATGAGAACGCCTCATAAATCGCTAAAGAACCCTTGGGGTATATATCTATGTATGCCTAAAGGGTTAAAATGGATTTAAAGGCTATTTATGGTATTTTAAGTTTTATATGATTATAATATATCTATAAACAACACTAAAGGAGAATAAATGGAGAAAGTAGCTAAAAGAAAACTTGTAAAAAAAGAGATTACTAAAGCAGACCTAGCTGCAAATATACAAAGACGCTTAAAAAGAGTAAGTGAAGATTTAGCAATATCTATAAAAGAACTAGATACAAACTTAGATTATAAACTAAGAGAGGAAGCTTGGGAAGTTTGGCATAGCTATGACAAGATAAAGGATAGCCTCATAGAAGCCACAGAACGCCTCATAAATCGCTAAAGAACCCTTGGGGTATATCTAGGTATGCCTAAAGGGTTAAAATGGATTTAAAGGCTATTTATGAGCTTATTTAAATATAGTCTATTTTTTAGTATATTAAACACTGATTTTATCACTAAAAATCATACCCTTCAAATGCCCTATTTATGGGGGTGTCCCATATGGGGGAAGGGAAAGGGAAGATATATTATAAAATATACTATAGATATACCATAGGATATACTATAAGATACCTAGAGATTAGTCTAGGGTATCCTTTAGGATATCTTAGGTTTAGTCTAGGGTGTCCTTAAGGATATCTTAGAGATACTCTAGTCTATCTATGGGATATCCCTTTCTTGATTTATATATTAATTTATAAAAGAGAATATATAATACAATCTCTCTAGATAGCCTATAAAAGCCTTTGGATAGCTAAGGCATACCTAGGTATAGCCTAAGGATACTTTAGCGATTTATGAGCCATTTAGAGCTATCTAAATTCTTACACGAGACCACCCACAGCTCTGAGAATTTTATCTGCAAAGGGGGTGGTAGTTTTTATTTAATATTTTCGGCTCGAAGCTTTATATGCTTTGTGGGTCGCCCAGTGTAATAGCTGGGGTACTTTTTAGGTTCTTTAGTGTGATACTATTCACCCCTTAGCTCAACTACCACTGGTAGAAAGAGGTGGCTAGAAGTCGCCGTAGTACTTCACCATAAGGGTGGGAGCTTTACCCACCTGAATTTTATTCTTACACATTACTTCTTCTTATTTTGAGGATATTTTTGGATATTTAGGGTTTCCTAAGGGGGTGTAAAAAATTGGAAAAAATATTTGAAACACTTAATAAACGCTCAATCGGCGAGCGTTCCCCCCCCCCCCCTTGCCCCCTTTGGAAACCTTAAGCAAACCTTAAGCTAATCTTAATAACAATCAAGGGCAACCCCTTGCAACCCTAAAAGCCCCTTAAGATTAATCTAAATAGTTGTTTTAATATCCCTTTTAATCACTCTTAACACTGCTAAACACGCTTTAAAAGCCCTAAAAATGGGCTAAATCATCGGATAAAATAAACGATTTTGGAATAAATTGATAATTTTTTGGAATATTTTTTGATATTTTTGCTAAAAAACCTTGACTTTAAAATATTTTTATGCTATAATTATATCAATTAAAAAGAAAAGAAAACCTTTAAAAGAAACCCTTAAAAAGGGGCTTTTAAAGGTTTTCAAATCTTTTTAAAAAAACTTACTAAAAAACCTTGACTTTTGTTAAGTTTTTTGGTATAATAATATAAATTAAAAAAGAAAGGGTTAAAGATGGATAGCTTAACTTTAACAAAGTTTAAGAGCCGCTTTATAGAAGCGGGTAGAGTGTTAAGTTTAGTTGAAACCAAAAAACAAAGAGTTTTGGGAAGATTAGAGAGCGTTACTTATGTAGCGTTATATGACAGCCTACAAGATAAATGGGCTTTAGTGCGTAATAAGAACGCTGGGTATCCTTGTTATAGCCTAGATTCTAAAGGTAACCCAATAGCCATATATTTAGATAGATTAGGAAATATAAAGGAACGAACCCTTAAACAAGATTTGTTTATGCAGATTTTAGAGACTTCAGAAGGCTCTCAAGAGTTTAGGGAAAACTTGAGAGTCCAACAAAATGCTTTGAAGCATAATTATAGCTTAAGTTTTGTTAAACCAAGCTTAGGCTATAACCTTGATATACCTACTAGTTGCCAAAAGGGTAGAGGCAGCTTTTTTAAATGGGTAGATGAGATAGCCAAAATGGCAATATTAATGGATAATAATGGTAAAATAGTAGCAAGGTGCTTAATTTGGGATAAGAATTATATCACACATAACGGCGAGGCTTGCCTTAATGATGTAGCCGATAGGCTGTATTATAATGAAGGGATACACCACTTAGCTCTAAAAAATGAGTTAAAAAAATTAGATATAGATTGCATTTGGGAAAAGGCTGGAGATAGGCCTTTTGATTATGCAGAATATATCCTTAACTTGCCTGAAGAAATTAAGGAAGAGCTGGATAATGCCATATGGGGTAGTAAAGCTCCTTTTATGGATACATTTAGCCACTATAACAGTGGAAGGGGGGTGTTGTACTCATTTCACTGGCCTGATAGGTTAGATTATGACAGTTTTGAGTGGGATGATAGTGTAGATAATGTTCTACTATACACTGATGGAAGCGTATATAATGAAGATGATGATGATAGAGTATGGGATGATTACAATGAAGAACGCATCGATAGGGACTACGCTGTAGAGCCTATAAATTATGGTGGCGTAACTCATATGGATAGTTGTATATATAGTGACTATCATCAAGCATATATTTTAGATGATAGCGATGCTATAGCGGTTCACACACCAGGGAGATATGTTGAGTACGATTACACATACCGCGGAAGTGGGGTTGAATTAGTAGAAATAAATGATGAAGTCTATTTTCTAGATAGTCTAAGCACATACAGAGCTTAAGAGTATAAGGGGCATTATAGCCCCTATTTTTTAAAGAGTGAAAGAAGTATAATTAATATGAATATAATAGAATTATTAACAATAAACCAAAGTGAATTAGGTACTAAAATTAAAGAGATTATTAACGATTATAGGGATTTTTATAGTATAATCTTTATTGATAATGGGGGTATCATAGTAACACCAAAGAAATGTGAAAAGTATCCATTAATTTGCTCTCACCTTGATACTATAAATGACCAAAGAAAACCAAAAGAAACGCCTAAGATTAGCGATATAAATATACAAGGCGATTATTTATCGCTCACAAATAATAGCCCTTGCAGTTGTTTGGGGGGGGGTGATGATAGGTGTGGTGTATATATAGCATTAGAATTAATTAAGGCTAGATTACCTTATGCCTTCGGTTTCTTCTATGATGAAGAGATAGGGGGTGTAGGTAGTAAATATATGCTACAATATTTAACGGATAATATAACAGCCTTTATAGGTTTAGATAGGCGTGGGGCAGACCAAGCAGCTATTTATGGCTATGATAATAGTGAATTAATGGCTTTATTCGAAAGAAGGGGATATTTTAAGGCAAAAGGGAGCTTTACAGATGCTAGCAACTTAGCTGGTATGTATTCTAAAGGAGTAGCGTGTATAAATCTAAGTGTGGGTTATTATAATGAACACACACCAAAGGAAACTATAAACACAACGGCGATGAATAGAACCTTAACAATTTTAAAAGATATGGTTGATGAGCTAACATCTAAGCCATTTTTAATAGAGAATTTTATGATTTATAATGAGTTTTATCAAAGTAAATTATATTATTATGGTGATGATGATGATTTATATTATTATGGTAATGGTGATTTATATAACTATGGTGATGATGATAGTGAAGCACTGGAAGAATGGTATATAGAAGGCTATAATAAAGCTATGGAGCAGGGCTATGAAATATCCAAAGATGAATTATATGAGGAAAATCTAAAGGGAATTTATAGCTCTGAAGCGTGGTATATATCTTATTTAGCTGGTTTTAAAGATGCTATAGATGATATGGAAAATCTTAAGTACCCAAAGAAAGCTTTAGCATAATTAAGTTTTAAGATAGCAAAAGGAATATAAATGGCAATTATAAAAGCTCAAGGTGGGATAATAGAAGCCCACCACGCTGACCCTATATGGGTTAGGGAACATTTTGAGAATGATATAGAGATACTTAGAACAGGTGAAATACCAAAGAAATCTGATGAAGAAATAGCAAAAGCTAACGAATTGCTATTAAGGATATGGGCTGTGTGGGGTATAGCCTTGCTTGCTTGTATAACCTATGGGTATAACCCTTGGTTTATAGCAGTTATTGTAATTGGGTTTATATTCTGTATAGGGGCTACTGGAGTATTATCAGGGCATAACTCAGGGCGTTCATTGTGGCTAACGGCTAGGAATAATGGCTTTAGATATGATAGTGATAGTGATGTTACCTACATAGCACAGTTGCAGCTAATGGGTTTGAGCTTAATACCAAAGGAGCTAAAGGAAAAGGCTGAGGCTGATTGTAGGATACTAAAGGGGCATACTATGTATAGGTACCCTATAACCTATGAGAAAATACATTTAAGTAGGCATCATAATTGGCTAAATGCTAAGATATCTTTTAAACTTGTTGATAGAGTTAGAACTTTAGAAGTAACTACGAAAGATAGAAGGATAATTATAGAGATAGCAAAGCTAAAGAAATATGATAAGTATATACAAGGTATTGGGGGCTTTATCCATAATACTGAGATGGACGGCAGGGCTTTTAATAAACTCTTTAGCTCTAAGACTGTGTTTAATAACGCATCGATAAGATTATCTACTTGTTATGAGAGATATAAGGGGGAGTTGAGGCTTGTAGAAAAACCACAGGCTTTTAGGCAGTTATCTATAACAATCCACCCTAAAACTGGTGAGAAAGAAAACTATAGGCTAGAGAAAACAGTAGAAGACTGGGAGATAGTAGAGTTAGTTGATGAAAGGTTTAATCCTGATATATATAGGACAATAGCAGATGATAAATCATTAGCTAAAGCAATTGAAGCAGGAGTAATATAAAGGAGAACAAAATGCAAAACACATATCTAGATAGGGTTAGTGAAGCTCTAACACTTTTAAATAGATTAGATAATTTTAAACCACCTACTAATGGTAATGGTAAAAATGTAAAGAGCTACTCTATAAAGCTTTTTATATTGTTATTTACAATAGCAAAACACGAAGGAGAAACACAGGCTTTTTATTCTGAGTTATTAGACTGGACTACAGCTAATACTAGCATACATACTGGGTATCTTTATGATAATGGTTTTATAAGTAAAGCCTATGATGATAGAGATATGCGTAACTTAGCTAGAAGGCTGTTTATAACGCCAAAAGGAAGAGAGTTTATAGAAAGCTTATTAAGAAAGGAGAGAAGTTAAGCAAAATTATAAGAGGGTCTTATAATATAAGCAAAGGCAACAGGTATGTTTAAATTAAAAGATGGACGCTACAAAAGCGACTTTTATATAAACGGTAAAAGATACCAAAGAACTTGGAATACCACTGATATAGAAGTGGCAGAGAAATGTGAAAAGGATTTAAGGGTTAGCCTACAAGCAGCCCTATTAACACCTAAGCAATTAGGCTTTAATAATCTAGAGTGGTTATTAGAACCACCTAAAGAAACCAAACCCTTCTTACTTAGTGAAGCTAGGGATTATATGGTAGAGAGTGTGTGGCAATACTTGGAGGATAATAAAAATCCACCATCTAGGATTAACACTCTAATAAAAATGGTTGGTGATTTAGACTTATCTCTTATTACCACAGAGCTACTGATGAACTTAAAAAGAACTATGTTAATCAGTGGTGTAAATGGTAAGCGGTACAAAGAGAGAACCTTTAATCACTTGTTAAGCACTCTTAGGACAACCTTTGAGACGCTAGAGCGAACTGGGGTTTATGAGTTTAAGAATAAACCTAATTTTAAAAAGCTAGCAGCTAGTATAAGAGAGAATAAGATAGTATGCTATAGCGATGCTGAGATAAATGATATTGCTGAGTACTTTAAGAGTATCAGTGATAAGACAGGTAGCCTAGTAGATAGAGAGATGTATGAGTATTTTGTAATAAACTCTAATCTAGGACTAAGACCAGCTGAATACTATGAACTTAGGGTAGGTGATATAGACTTAGAAAACAAGACTATTACCATCAGTAGAGCTTTAAAAACACACTCTACTACATTAAAAGTAGGGACTACTAAGAACGCTAATAGTAGAACCTTACCCTTAGGTGGCATAACCTTAAAACTTTTAAGTGATATATGCGATAGGATTAATTTAGCTTTATCTTTAAAAAAGTCAGAAGCTATGGAGTTATATCTTAAGGAACCTGAAGGATATCTGAAGGGAGTTTATTACTCAATAGCTAGGGGGCGTTACAAAGGATTAGATAGAGAAAATTATAAGAATTGTAAGATAAATAATTTGACACACAGCATATGTGTATCAAGGTGGAAGGATATGAATAAGGCTTTGGGTTTTGATAAGCGAATAAACGCTAAAGAGTATAACCAATATGCCTTAAGACATACTGTAGCAAGTCGTTTGGTTAGCCTAAAGAAGTTTTCAGCTTATAGGCTAATGCAATACTTAGGCCATAAAAATATACAAAGTAGTTTGAAGTATGTCCATCTAAATATCGATGATATAAGAGATGGGATTGGTGTAGGTGTGTGCTAAAGATTATTGGTTGCGAGAGAGGGACTTGAACCCCCGACCCTCGGGTTATGAGCCCGATGAGCTACCACTGCTCCATCTCGCGTCATAATATATAGGGTGGATGGGGTAAGAGGATTCGAACCTCTGAATGACAGGACCAAAACCTGTTGCCTTACCGCTTGGCGATACCCCAATCTAAAAATGAGTTGTGATTATACAATATTTTTTGATATTTGTCAAGACTTAAAGCAATAATTTGCTCTAAGTCTTGAATAAATTTAAATTTTAGTGTAGTTTAGACCAGATTTTGCGTTTCCATGCCCAAGCAAATACACTAAGAATAGCAAAATAAATCATGATATAGATACCTGTTGTCTCTCTTTCTTCTTTTTTGCTATCACCGGCTTCTCTCATATACTCAATAACTTGCTTTTGAGCTTGTTCATTTAAACCTACACGTGGCATAGATGTGCCTGGAAGCATTTTTTGAGTATCGTTTATAAAGTTATTTAGATATAACTCACTTCTAGATCTAATATACATAGATAGATCCGGAGGTGTCATACCTAGATAGTTTGCTATACTTTGTTTGTTGCCATTAGCAAATACATTTACATATTTCATATCATGGCATCTAGCACAAGACTCTATAAATACATCTCTATCGCTCATCTCTTTTGGTGCTATGCTTTTGAAATATGCTACTAAGTCTGCTACTTCTTGATTTAAATCACCGCCAGCACCATAGAAAGCTGTCATAGGAAATGGGTTTGTATCATTAAATTTATGAGTAACTTTTAACGCCATAGCTGGATCTTTAATAAGAGCAGCTAGGAATTTACCATCATAAAGATATCCGATATTGCTAAGATCTGGAGGAGCAACACCATAAGCCTCGCTAGCACTTTTATCATCCATTGCCGGTTCAAAACCAGCTGATTTAATGCTGTGGCATGCTGTACATCCGGCAGCTGCTACTAAATTTGCACCTGAAGCTGCATCGCCTTTTGCAAGGTCTATACTTTCGATGTCTGCCCAAAATGCACTATATTTTTCTAGTTCAGCTTTTGCATTTTCTAGAGTTTTTGTAGCACCATCAATTACGCTTTTATCACCGCTAGTTTGAGCGGCTTTTAAAACAGCTTCTGCTTTTTCTACATTTGTTTTTGCTAGAGTTGTATCCTCTTTGGCAAAGTCAAAATTAGCCGGTTCAACATGTGGGTGTAAAATTGAATGTGCGTAAGGCTCAACACCCCAATAAATAGCGCCTGTAACAAGGACGACAATTAAAAACGCTTTTAATTCTTTCATTTATTTGCCTTTCTTTCCTTGATTGTGATGATAGGAAGTACTACAAGTAGCAACACAAGGAAGCCAACTGAAGAGAAGAATCCTATCCAAGCATTAAATCCTGTTGGAGGAAGTTTGCCATACACTGTTAGGATAATTAAATCGATAATAAGTAACCAGAACCATATAAAGAAACCTTTTCTTTTATGAGCTGGAGCTACTACATCGCTTCTATCATATAGAGGCATAAAGAATAGCGAAATACCAGCAAACGCCATAGCTAAAGCACCAATATCAGCTGCTTTTAAAGGTCCAATATCAAAGAAGAAACCGCGTAAAATTTCATATTGCCATAAGAAATACCACTCAGGATAGATATGAGTTGGAGTTTTAGCAGCATTTGCAGGATCGAAGTTGATTGGATCCATAGCAAAATTGAAATGGAAACTTACTAAATAGAAGAAGAAAATCATAAATAAAGATACATAGAAGAAATCTTTACTTAAAAATCCTGGCCAAAATGGAATAACTTTTGAATTTACAGTATCACCTTTTAGATATTTTTCAGCTTCTAGTTCAAAATCAATCTCTTCGCCTTCAAGGTTATTAACATGAGGGATGCGTAAAGTATAGAAGTGAACACCTATAACCATTATAATAACAATTGGTAATAAGCAAACATGAAGCATAAAGAATCTTGTAAGTGTAGGATCGCTAACTGCATAATCGCCTCTAATCCACTCTACAAGAGCATCTCCAATAAATGGAATTCCACCAAATAGTTGAGTGATAACTTGTGCTGCCCAGTAGCTCATTTGACCCCACGGTAGCATATATCCACTAAATGCTTCAGCAGAGAATATTAAGAAAAGTAGCATACCACTAATCCAAATTATCTCACGACCTTTTTTGTATGAACCGTAGTAAATACCTACAAATGCATGAATATAGATGATTAAAAAGATAACAGAGGCTGCAACTGCGTGAATATGACGCCATAACCAGCCATATTCAACCTCTTTCATAATAGTGTAATTAACACTATCAAAGGCTAAATTTGCATCTGGTTTATAGTACATTAGCAATAATAAACCGCTTATAAAAAGTAGGGTAAAAAGTACAGTTAAAACTACACCCATTGCCCAAAGAAAGTTGATATTTTTTGGTATCCAGTACTGTGCTGCTAGTATATTCCATAACTTTGTAACAGCTATACGCTGATCAAACCAATCGCGTATGCTTGTAGCTTTTGTAATGTGTGCCATAAATCCTCCCTTATACTGTTGCGACTAATTTTTTGTACTCAGGGCCTTCTTCACCTAGTACAAGTTTAGTCCCGTCAATTTTAAATGGTGGGATATCAAGTGGGCGTGGTGGTGGGCCAAATACATTCATACCATCAGCGTTAAACTCGCCACCATGACAGGCACATTTAAATAGCTTATCACTTGGACTCCAGCTAGGTATACAGCCAAGGTGCGTACATAGACCGATTGTAACAATATAATTACCATCGCCTATTACGATATCTCTTTTAGGGTTAGCTTTCATGCTATCATCTTTTTTAAGGATGAATATAGGCTTTTTACGCCACTCTACTTGGCGGAATTCGCCAGGTTGCATAGGGCTTAGATCTACTGTTGTAAAACCAGCAGCCTTAACGCTAGGAAGCGGATCCCAAGACTTTTTCATCCCTACTAAAGCAAAAGCACCGCCGACAGCTGCGACAGCACCAAATGCCATTCCGATGAAATCACGTCTTTCTTGCTTTTGAATAGACATTTCTTTCCTTTCGATTATTATTTATTGTAACCAAATTTAAGCTAGCCTTAAACTATAATAAGTAAAAGCTAAACTTGTAATTTTACCATTTTAAAGTTAAAAATATATTTAATTAGAATTAATTTTTATAAAGAAAAATATATTCAACAGCTAAGCCATAAAGCTTAGCTATTTGTAGATTTATAACGTTTAATTGCTATGTGTAGTATATCTATTGCTGCTGGGGTGATTCCGCTGATATTTGAAGCAGCTGCTAAGGTTGGTGGGGCAAATTTGATTAGTTTTTCTACTACTTCGTTGCTTAAACCACTAATTGTTTTAAAATCTAAATCGTTTGGAATCTTAACATCTAAAAGCCCTTTCATCTTCTCAACTTCTATATGCTGCTGGGCGATATAGTGATAATATTTTGCTTCAGTTAAAATTTGATTTATAGAGTTTTGGTTTAAATTTTCAAAAAATGGATCAAGCGCTCTTAATTTTTTATCATCAAAACTTTTTCTAGCGACTAATTTTTGAAGTGTCATCTTTTCATTTATTGGCTCTTCTTCTATATTTGATAGAAAATTTAGGGTATCTTTATTTGGAGTGATCTCTTTTGTAAGTAGTATTTCCATTGCTTTTTCTAGATCATCTTTTAAGGCTAAAACCTCATTATATGCATCTTTAGGTAAAAGACCAATATTATATCCATACTCACTAAGGCGTAAATTTGCATTATCTTCTCTTAAAAGTAGTCTAAACTCAGCCCTACTAGTAAACATTCTATATGGCTCTTTTGTGCCTTTTGTTACTAGATCGTCGATTAAAACACCAATATAACTCTCATCTCTGCGAAGGATAAGCGGATCTTTATTTTGTAAATTTAGAGTTGCATTTATCCCAGCCATTAATCCTTGAGCTGCAGCCTCTTCATATCCGGTGGTGCCATTTATCTGACCAGCTAGATATAGTCCGTTAATTTTTTTACTCTCTAGGGTGTGTTTTAGCTCAGTAGGATTGACATAATCATACTCTATAGCATATCCATGGCGAACTATTATAGCGTTTTCAAAGCCTTTTATAGAGCGCAGCATTGCTACTTGAGCATCATATGGAAGTGAAGTAGAAAAGCCATTTATATAGTATTCAGTCGCTTCTAGAGTTTGAGGCTCTATAAATAGATGGTGACGCTCTCTATCGCCAAAGCGGTTGATCTTATCTTCTATACTTGGGCAGTATCTAGGTCCTACGCCTTCTATTTGTCCTGTAAATAGTGGAGCGCGATCAAAATTTGACCTAATTATATCGTGTGTGTCTGTATTTGTGTATGCTATGTAGCAAGGAAGTTGATTTGGAGTCCAGTTTTTAGTTCTAAAACTAAATGGCGCTGGCTCTGCGTCTCCATCTTGAATTTCTAAAACACTAAAATCAATTGAGCTAGCTAAAACTCTTGGGCATGTTCCAGTCTTTAATCTTCCCATTTCAAGGCCAAGAGATCTTAGAGAATCTGGTAACTCTTTTGAGCTAAGTTCGCCTACACGGCCAGCTTCTAGCTTATTGGTTCCTACATGGATTAAGCCATTTAAGAAGGTGCCAGTTGTGATAATGAGTTTATCGCAACTATACTCATTATCTAAGTGAGTTTTTACTCCAGTTATTTTTGAATCTTGTGTTAAGATTTGAGTGGCTATCTCTTGAGTAATTTGTAAATTTGGAGTATTTAGCAATAAATTTCTCATATAGATTCTATATCTATCCATATCGATTTGCGCTCTGCTACCACGCACAGCTGGGCCTTTGCTCTCATTTAAAAGTCTAAATTGTATCCCACACTCATCTGTAGTAAGCCCCATCTGACCGCCAAGAGCGTCAATCTCTTTTACTAAATGCCCTTTAGCTAGTCCACCAATTGCAGGATTACAGCTTGCAGCGCCGATTTGTTCAGCTAAAATTGTAATTAATAGAGTTTTTGCTCCCATCTTAGCAGCCGCTAAGGATGCCTCAATCCCAGCATGCCCACCGCCAACTACGATAATATCATATTTCATTGTTATTTGCCTTATTATTTTTAGGGGCGATTTTACCTAATTTATAGTAAAAGATTTATAAATTTAATATTTTTATAAATATGTTTACTATTTATTTTTTTTTTTTTCTAACATTTAATGATTATAATTTTAAAAAAGGAGCAATATGCAAAATAATTGTTATTTTACTATGCAAGAACAATTAAGCCAAGTTTTAAATATTTTGCAAAAAGATAATATAGAAAGCTACCCAGATGTAATTATAATGCTTTGTAAAAAACTTTCTATTTTATATATGAATGATTTAAAATCTATATTAGGTTCAAATTTAAGCGATGATGAAATCTTTAAAAAATTAAAAGAGTTGGATAGTGGAGAATATGAGTTAGTTTTGGAGATATTTGCTGATTTTTATTATACTGTTATAGATGATGAAGATAAAATTGCATCTAATAATCCATTATTAGAAAAATATGGTAAAGAGTGGTTAAAGCATTCATATGGAGATATGCAACTTATAGCATCTATGATAGATGAGTTTAAGGAATATTTAAAAGGATAAAATATGAAAAGTTTAATAATTAATTTTAGTTTGATATTTGGATTTCTTACTATTTTAGCAGGATGTGCTTTTAATCCATCAAATCGTGGGGTTTTATTTTTAAATGGTCAATCATATTATATACCATATGGTTCTACATATATTTATATGGATTCTCAACGAATTGCAGGTTTAGAATCTGCAGGATATGATATATACTGCTCTTTAGATCAGGTTTTATGGTATGATGGAAGTATAGATCCAAATTTAATTACTAATGATAAATTGCATGATATGTTTTCGCAAAATTTAGCTGGATGTTCAAGTCCATTAGGTCAAGCAGAACTCAATTATATTCAACATCGAGAAATGCTCCAACAGCAAGAATTAAATATGTATCTAGAAGATAGTCGAGAGCGAGAGCTAAATAGAAATTTACAAAATTTAAGAAACTATAATTTTTTAAAGTTATGGTAGATATTAATATGCTCAGATATAATTATAGTTTGAACTAATATAGCAATGATTTTAAAATAAAATCACGAATATTTATAGGTGCTAAATTTATAGCACCTATGATTTGCCTACTATGTCATTCTAAAATATTTTATTAATCACAATGTTTAGTTTATATATTTATTAAAAAATAGATATAATTCGATATTTATAAATTAAGGGAATTTATGTTTAATGGACTTATTCGTGAGATTGGTGAAGTTAAAAGTTTTGATGGTAAAATATTAATAATTAAGGCTAGTCATAAGCCAAATTTAGGCGATAGTATCGCAGTAAATGGTGCTTGTCTTAGTGTGGTAGAAGTAGGGAGTGATGGTTTTAGCGTTGAGCTTAGCAGTGAAAGTTCAAATGTTTTGGCCTTAGAAAATTACAAAGATAGGGTTCATATAGAACCGGCTATGAGAATTGGCGATAGAATAGATGGACATCTAATGCAAGGACATATTGACGCAATAGGTGTGATAAAAAGTATTAAAAAACTCTCAACCGGATTTGATTTTTTTATAGAATTGCCTAGTGATATTTTACATTTTGTAGCAAATAAGGGAGCTATTGGAGTTGAGGGCGTGAGTTTGACAGTTAATGAAATTAATGGCAATCTTATGCGTCTAACGCTAATTCCTATAAGTATGAAAGATACGCTATTTGGCGAGTTTAAAGTAGGAAGAAGAGTTCATATAGAAAGCGATATTTTAGCTCGTTATATTGATAGAATTTTAAAATCTAATGAACAGACTCTTACTTGGCAAAAGGCTGATTTTTATGCTAGTATCTATTGATGATGAGAGATTAATAGCTGGATTTACTACTAAATTTGGAGGGGTAAGCAGTAAAGAGTATGAGAGTTTAAATTTAGCTACTCATGTAGGTGATGACCCAAAAAAAGTTAGCAAAAATCGTGAGATTTTAACTAGTAAAATTTCAGCTAAAAAGCTCATTTTTATGGAGCAAATTCATAGCGATTTAGTATATGTAGTAGATGATTTTAATCAAAAATTACCACCTTGTGATGGAGTTATTACAGATATTAAAGGCCTTGCTTTATGCGTTATGGTCGCTGATTGTTCGCCTGTATTGATATATGATAAGGCTCAAGATAAAATTGCTGCAATTCATGCTGGCAGAGCTGGAATAGTGCAAAAAATCATAAGCAAAAGCATAGAAAAAATGAATTCAAATCCTAAAAATTTAAGCGTAATAATAGGGCCAAATATTAGTAAAAATTGCTACG
This sequence comes from Campylobacter vicugnae, assembly GCF_002139875.1. Lineage (NCBI taxonomy): Bacteria > Pseudomonadati > Campylobacterota > Epsilonproteobacteria > Campylobacterales > Campylobacteraceae > Campylobacter > Campylobacter vicugnae. The sequence continues at coordinate 1,287,280 of NZ_CP018793.1, read as the reverse complement.
AAGTTAAAAATTTGGATTTAGGAGAGTTTAATAAGTTTATAAAAGATAGTAAATTTGATATGAATTTGGCTATAAAAGATGAGCTTGAAGAGCTTGGTGTTGATAACTATAAATTTTTAAATATATGTTCGCACTGCGATGATAGATTTTATTCATATCGTAAAAGTAAAGTAACTGGTAGATTTGCTGGATTTATAATGTTAAAAGGATAAAGAAAATGTATGAGAGATGTACTGATATTGAGCTATTAAAAATCGCTCAAAATGCTAGAAATTATGGATTGGAATTTGGGGAGAATTTAGCAGTTTTGGAGTTGTTTTTTCGTCCAAAAAATTTTGATATAACTAGTAGTGATTTGCAAAATATTGGGCTAGTTTTTACTTCACTTGAGAGCATAAAAGAGAAGTTTCAGCTAAGTAAATAGATTAAGTTTAGGATAAATTTATTTTTTATAAAATTTGGTATTAAATAAATAAAGCAAAAAATAAGTTAAATTTAGATAAAATCTCGTCTCATTTCACATTGCATCAATCCTTATTTAGTTGTAGCAAATATGCTATTAAGGGGTGCAAGAGGAATAAACTAATTAAATTTTTAAGGAGAAACTCATGGTTACTATGAGAGATTTACTAGAGTGTGGTGTGCATTTTGGTCACCAAACAAGACGCTGGAATCCAAAAATGAAAAAATTTATTTTTGGCGAAAGAAAAGGTATCTATATTATAGATTTACAAAAAACTATTAGATATTTTAGATATACTTACAATGTAGTTAGAGATGCTGCAGCTGAAGGTAAAACAATTCTATTTGTAGGTACAAAAAAACAAGCTGGTGTAGCTATTAAAGAGTATGCAGAAAAATGCGGTATGCCATATGTTAATCAAAGATGGCTTGGCGGTATGATGACAAACTTTGGAACAATTAGACAATCAATTAGAAAATTAGAAGTTATCGAAGCTATGGAAGAAGATGGCTCAATTAATCTATTAACTAAAAAAGAAGCCCTAATGCTTCGCCGCAAAAAAGAGAAACTAATCGCAACTTTAGGCGGTATTAGAAATATGAAAACTCTACCAGATATGATCTTTGTAATTGATACTGTAAAAGAGAAAATCGCAGTAGCAGAAGCTAATAAATTAAGAATGCCAGTTGTAGCGCCAATCGATACAAACTGCGATCCAGATATCATCGATTACCCAATTCCAGGAAATGATGACGCTATTAGAAGCGTTCAACTATTCTGCCAAGAGATGGCTGAAGCAATTAACGAAGGTAAAGCTTTAAGAGATCAAGATGAGAGCGCTGATGATGTAGAAGCTCCAACTCAAGAAGAAAAAGATGAAGTAGTAGCAGAAGCTATGGCTGAAGGAGAGGAAGAGTAATGGAAATTAGCGCAAGTATGGTAAAAGAGCTCCGTGAAAGCACTGGAGCTGGAATGATGGATTGTAAAAAAGCTCTTCAAGAAGCTGATGGCGATATGGAAAAAGCAGTTGATATCCTAAGAGAAAAAGGTCTTGGTAAAGCTGCTAAAAAAGCTGATCGTCTAGCTAGTGAAGGTCTTGTAAGTGTAGTTGTAAGTGATGATAACAAAACAGCAACTATCACAGAAATCAACTCTGAGACTGACTTTGTTGCTAAAAATGCTACATTTGTTGATTTAGTTAAAAATACAACACTTCATGTGCAAACTAACTCAATTACAACAGTAGATGAGTTAAAAGAATCAAGCATCGGTGGAGTTAAATTTGAGGAGTTTTTCCAAAGCCAAATCGCTACAATTGGTGAAAATTTAGTAGTAAGAAGATTTGAAACTATTAAAGCTAGCCAAAATGGCGTTGTAGCTGGATATATCCACTCAAATAGCCGTGTGGGCGTTCTTATTGGTGCAGCTTGTGATTCTGAAGATACTGCTAGTAAGATAGGTGATTTTTTACGCAACCTATGTATGCATGCTGCTGCTATGAAACCACAAGTAATTAGCTATAAAGAATTTGATGCTGAATTTGTAGAAAAAGAGTATTTAGCTTTAAAAGGTGAATTAGAAAAAGAGAATGAAGAGCTTGTGCGTCTTAAAAAACCTCTTCATAAAATTCCAGAATATGCTAGCCGTGCTCAACTAAGTGATGAGGTAATAGCTAAAGCTACTGAAAATTTAAAAGAAGAATTAAGAAAACAAGGCAAACCAGAAGCTATCTGGGATAAGATTCTTCTAGGTCAAATCGATCGCTATATAGCTGATAATACTCAATTAGACCAACGCCTTACGCTTTTAGGACAATTTTATGTAATGGATGATAAAAAAACAATTGAGCAAGTTATAGCTGAAGAAGCTAAAAAACTTGGCGGTCAAATAGAAATCGTAAGCTATGTAAGATTTGAAGTAGGTGAAGGCCTAGAGAAAAAAGCTGAGGATTTTGCCGCTGAAGTAGCTGCTCAAATGGCTTAATTATGCTAAAAGCGTTAAATTTAACTCATAAGTTTGATTATACGCTTTTTAATGATATAAACTTAGATATAAAACCTGCTACTACTACTGCTATTATGGGAGTTAGTGGTAGCGGGAAATCCACAATTTTACATATTTTATCTACACTTTTACCGCCTTATTCTGGCGAAGTTATCTATAATAATAAATCACTTTACCAATTAAGCAATAGTGAGCTTCTAAAAATACGCAGATATGATTTTGGTATTATTTTTCAAGCGCACTATCTTTTTAAGGGATTTAATGGATTTGAAAATATTGAACTTGCTACAATTTTAAGCGGTCAAAAGATAGATCCAAAGTTGCTAGAAGCGTTGAAAATAGATAAGGTAGTTAATCAAAAAATTGGCGAATTAAGTGGCGGCCAACAGCAACGCGTAAGTATAGCTAGAGTTTTAGCTAAAAAGCCTAAGATTATATTTGCCGATGAGCCAACTGGCAATCTAGACCAAGCCACTGCAAAAGAGGTAATGAGTGTAATTTTTGATTATGTAAGCGCTAATAATGCCGCTTTAGTCTTAGTAACTCATGATGATGATTTAGCTAAATTATGCGATGATAGATATCAATTAGCTAACTATACTCTAACTAAAATTTAATTTATTGTTATAATTTAATATATAAATAGATAGTATTATAAAAATAATTTTGAGAATTTTTAGAAAGATTATTTTATATTGCAATTTTAATCAGATTATTTTTAGTGATTGTAGTATAATAAAGATGTATTATTATGGATACGCTAAGATAATTTTATTAAATTATTATCTATTAAAATTAAAAGCAAAATAATAAAATAAAAGCCAATCTCAATAGAGATAAAGTAAATCAAATACTTATTATAAATGATAGCAATATATTATAATATATAGAAGTTATTTATAATTGCAAAAATATAAGCTAAAAAGTCAAATTTGTCAAATAGATAAATCTAGCTTAATCTATATAACTATACAAATTTAAACAAACAGATGTACAATAAATCACAGCAAGTTTAGCTCTTTACTACCCTGCATGGATTTCCGTATGCTAAGCTACCTTCTAAAATATCTTTAACCACTACACTTCCAGCACCAATTGTAATATCTGGTTTTATTGTAATATTTTGGATAACGCTTGAGCCAATACCGATCCATGAACGCTCTCCTACAAGTGATCCTCCAGCTATTGCCACGCCTGGACAGATGTGAGCAAAATCGCCAATTGTGCATTCATGTTCTATTATCGCACCACTATTTATAATAACTCCATTGCCAATTGTGCTTTTAGTATTGATTATAGCGCCTGGCATTACCACGCTCCCATTGCCGATAGTTACATCACTGCCTATTACTGCTGTAGGGTGGATTAGCGTAATTAACTCAAATCCGCTTGACAAAACCAAATTTTGCAATTTTTGTCTAATTAAAGCGTTGCCAATAGCGATGATAATTGGGTGTTTTGGCAAATTTGAGTTAAATTTCATATCGCTATTATCATCTAAAAATATCAAATTATCATAGCCGTTTGCTCTAGCTATATCGGCTACTACCTTAGCGTGACCGCCGTTGCCATAGATATATAAGCTAGTTGTAGCCATTGAATTTCTCCGTAGTTGCCATCCCTTCTTTATTTACTCCATCTTTTTTGATTACTTTTTGAATAGTTTTGATGGCAATTTTGATATCTAAGATCAAGCTTAGATTATCAGCGTAATATGTATCAAATTCAAATTTCTCCTTCCAGCTAATAGCATTTCTGCCATTTACTTGCGCAAGGCCTGTAATTCCTGGTCGGACATTGTGGCGGCGTTTTTGTTCGTTTGAGTATAGTGGTAGATACTCTATTAACAGCGGTCTTGGACCTATGAAGCTCATATCGCCTTTTAATACATTAAAGAGCTGCGGAAGCTCATCTATGCTAAGCGCTCTAAGTCTTTTGCCAAATTCACCAAGGCGAATCTCATCACTAAGTAGATTTCCATTTTCATCTCTAGCATCGCTCATTGAGCGAAATTTGTAAATTTTAAATATCTTTTCATCTTTGCCTGGGCGAGATTGAGTAAATATAACTGGAGAACCAAGATGTTTTTTAATAGCAAAATATGCCCATATCATCACTGGAAGTGTTAAAATAATTAAAATCAAAGCTCCTAAAATATCAAATACTCGTTTAAAAAAATATCTATACACCGGTTAATTCCTTATAAAATTTAATATATTTAGCAGTTATGAGTGGTTGGTTATAGTGGTTTAAAACTATCTTTCTACCATTTTGCCCCATATAATTGGCTAAATTCTCATCATCTAAAAGAGTAGCAATTTTACTAGCTAAATCTTTTGGATCTTTTGTTTTACAAATTAACCCATTAATTCCATTTTCTATAGCCTCTTTGCACCCATCGCAGTCGCTTACAACTGATGGTTTTGCCATACTCATCGCCTCTAGTACTGTTCGTGGAAAGCCCTCTTTGTAGCTAGGAAGGACAAATAAATAGCAAGAGCGTAACATATTTGCTACCTCATTACTCCAACTAATATGTTTAACATAAGGCGAAGATAAGAAGCTCTCATCTAAACTCGAGGCGTTTCCTAGATCGCTTGAGCCGACAAAAACAAATTCACAATCATCTCTATCTTTTAAAATTTTAGCTGCTTGATAAAACTCTATTACGCCTTTATCTTTTAATGCTCTAGCTATCATCAAAACTATTTTTTTACTGCTTTGAAAATCATATGGAGTTACACTTTGTGGGTCAAATTTACTTGCATCAATACCTACGCTTTTAATGCGAATTATCTTGTTTTTTGGGATTAGGTGATGGCTTAGCATATAGTTTGGGTCTGAATCATTGACAAAGATTGTAGCATTTGATAATCTAAAAGTTATAAAATATAAAAACTCTATAATAGCTCTAATAACTCTATTTTTAGCTGAATTTGAGATATAAAAGCTACCCAATCCTTCAACTAAATTTACTATATATTTTATACCTGCTTTTTTAGCTGCAAGAGTGCCAAATATATTGGATTTATGAGCAGAAGTTTGAATCATATCCAAATTTAGAGATTTTAAAATTTTAGCTAGATTTGCACTATCTTTAAATATTCTAAGCGGATTTAAACTAGCCTTATCTATATCATAATTTACCAATTTAAACTCAGCACTAATAAAGTTATTGTAGCTACCATTTGGAACAATAGCTATAACCTCATGACCTAGTTCTTTTAAGGCTCGCATAATAGGCAATCTAAAATGATATATACTCATATCAGAGTGAGATAAAAATCCTATAGTCATATATTACCTTTTTAATTTATATACCTTAGCAGCAGGGTCAAGGATTACAGGCTCAAATGGAGTACCAGCGTAGTTTTCAAGTACAAAAAGCTGGATATAGCTACTTTCAAACATCTCTTTATCAAGTAAAATAAATCTTCCATAATCTACCATATAAATTAGATATATATCAGCTAGATTGTCTATATTATGAATAGTTTTTTTAAGCTTCATATTCTCATCATATTTAGTCTCTATATAGCTATTTACTCTAAATTTCTGCCCATTTAGCTCAATATGAGTAGCGTCATTTGAGATTATTATGCCATTATTTAGAGAAATTCCATTATCTACTTGAGCAAAGTTTGTCGCAATAACAAAAAATGGATCAGCCCACTCCTTGCCATTTAATAAGTCTAACCTTGAAAATTTAGCTACTACTGGAAATATCCCCATCATTCTATCTGGTAAAAAATAGTATATATCACGGCTTTTTTGTGGCAAGCTGAATTTATCTTTTTTAATATCGCTTAAAAATTTGCCAAGCTCATCATAGTTGTAATCTTTTAAAATTTGTTCTAAATTTTTACCATTGTAGTTTTGTTCATAACCCTTTTGAGTATATTCTACTTCTAATCGTGCCATATTAGCTGAGCTTGTTGGCGGCATGGTTAGGGCATAGCTTACTGCGTAGTTTTCTCTACCTAAATGTTTGCCACCATCAATTAAGGTCTTTGTATCGCTATAATATCTAATAGCATATCCATAATCCCACCAAGCAAGCGTATAATCTTCACGATCAGCTATTTTACCTAATTTATCTAATACATTTACTTCGGTTTTAAATAATACGCTTGATGGCTTATAATAATAGATATGTATTAGTGAAGGCATTAAAGCTAAAGCAGTTATAATGCCAGCGATTAAATTTAATCTTGCAATTTTAGCCTTATTTAGTATATAAAATAGTAAAAAACCAAATCCCATAGCTATAATTGGCACTGCATATATAGTAAATCTTAATCCACCTTTTAGTGCTAAAAATCCAAGACCAACCATAGGAATTGCTACTAAAAATATTCTAAATTTCACACATAGCAATACATATCCTATAACACCAGCTATAAAGATACTCCAGTGTCCGCTAATTCTTTGGGTAAATAGATCTAAATCTATTCTGCCTGATTCCATTATAGTTTGATTGACATTATAAAAATAAAATGCTAATGAGCTGCTATCACCTAAACTTCTAAATAGATAAAACTTAGCTTGAAACCATATAGGATTTAATCCGCCAAATGCTATAAATAGAGCTAAAACAGCAATAAAAAGCATCGCCATAAGTTTGAAATTTAACCAATATGACCTAAAATATATAAGCCCAAAAAGAGCTAAAATAAGAGCCAATTTAAATATATATGAAGCTGCTGTAATAGCTAAAATCATAAATAAAATTGCTTGATAGTTGCGTAAATTTTTGCGTTCAAAAACTATAGTATAGAGTGCATAAAATATAGTCATAGCCACACATAGTGTATAGCTAGATGGATACCACCAATTATATATTAGCATAGATATTGAGATTATTAAAAATGAGCCTAAATCACCTCTAAAGTGTAATCTAATAAGCCCCCAAATAGCAAAAAGTGGTAAAACAATTACCAACATATCAGTATCATAATATCCAGCCATTGTGCGATTGTAGTAGCTGTTTGCGATTGATGCAAGGAGACTAGCAACAAAAAATTCTTTAACATGGCCAAATTCTTTTCCTATTAATATCATCGGCACCACAATAAGCGAAGCTAAAAATACGCTTAAATATACCATAATTGTTTCTAAGCTAACTGGTAGAATTTTAGCTAGTAAAAATGTCAATGTAGAAAGTGGAGTGCCATAGTAGCTAAGATCATTTGGCTGGTGAAATCCAGCTATCATATCTCTAGCGCCTTCAGCATAAGCATATCCATCATTTGTGCTAATCATTAATTGATTATTCCAGATAAAATCACTATATCCACTTGCCCAAACTACCCACTCCATTCTGCATAAAATAGCAAAAAGATAGGCAATTATTATAAATATTGGAATTTGATATCTATTTAGAAGTTGCATATATCTCCTCTAACTCATTTATAAGATTTTTTGCTATTGTTTTTTTATTAAATTCTTTAGCTCTTATGATAGCGTTTTTTTCATAATATTTTACAAAGTCTGGTTCATCAATTGCTCTTTGCATTGCTTTTTGTGTTGCTTCTTGATTATCTACTGGTACTAAATATCCCCACTCATTTTCTCCCATTAGCTCTTTGGCTCCACTTTTATGTTCACTTGTAATAACTAGCTTACCGCATGCTAAAGCTTCTATTAATGCATTAGAAAATCCTTCAAATAGACTTACAAATACAAAGGCATAACATTTTGACATATATTTATATGGATTATTATCAAAACCTGGTAAAAAGACTCTATCTTCTAAATTTAACTCTTTTATTAATGCTTCTAATTTTTTTCTTAAAACTCCATCGCCTAAAATTATAAGAGATTTATCGCAGTTTTTAAGTTTAGCATAAGCTTTAATTAATAACTCATGATTTTTGCCACTATCTAATCTTCCCACACTTAAAAAAAACTCCCCTTTAAATTCAATTGGTTCGTTTGATTTTGCTTGGATATCTTCTAGATCAATAGCATTATATAGCACTTTCATTTTATTTGCTTCTATACCAAAATTATCTCGTAAATCAATTAAATTTCCTAAACTATTTGGATAGATAAAATCAGCTTTTGGATATAGCCATTTAAGTAAGAATTTGCTAATTTTAGATTTTAAATTATTACTAGCATATAGCACAGATGGAGTTGAGCATTCATTTAAGACAAGTGGTTTTTTATCCCCAAAAAGTCTTGCTAAAGCCGCTACATAGCATGGTCTATTCATCCATACAAAGTGCATATCAATCCCAACATCATCGCAAAATTTTTTGTATTTTAGGGCTAAAAATGGGAGTTTAGCAAATTTTAAAATCCCACTTTCAAAAGGATTTGAGTTTTCTAGATAGTGAATTTTTACATCGTGAGGTATTTTATAAGATATTCTATTGTTCATTAAAATTAAATATACCTCATAATAATTTACAAGTTCGCTAAGCAAATTTGAGACTACACGCTCAGCTCCACCGCCGGCCATTGAGTATATAAATAGAGATATTTTTTTCATTATTTTCCTTTTAGCTCTTTAATTAGTTTGTTCCACTCTGATATAATATTTTGCGAAGAGAATTTATCTAGGTTTATATTTTTTATCAAATTTTCTCTTAAATTACTATCTTCAATCATTTTAGTAATACACAAACTTAAGGCTTGTGGAGTAAAATCTTTGGCTATTAGTGAGTCTTTATTGTTGTTTAAAATCTCTAAAGCTCCAGCTGTTGGAGTGCTAATTCTTGCTATATTATAAGCCCCAGCCTCATTTAAAACATTTCCAAAAGCCTCGCTAAGACTAGGAAGAACTAAAATTTCAGCCCTTTGATATAGCTTGTTAATATCACGCACATGTCCTAAAAACTCTACATTAAGATTTAAATTCTTAGCTTGTGTTTTAAGAGCGTTTGCTTGAGTGCCATCTCCAGCAATTACGATTTTATACTCTTTTAATAGATTTTTATCTACTAAAGCAAGTGAATTTAGATATAAATCATACCCTTTTACTGGCTCAAGTCTGCCTACGCTTAGGATTAGTTTTTCTTTTTTGATTATATTTTTAGGCTTGTTAAATAGTGGATTGTATATGATTTTACATCTTTTAACAAAATTATAATACTCTTTATCTCTTTTGCTAAGTACTACTAATGCATCGCAAAATTTATAGCTAAAATCTCTAATTCTTCTCCAAATTTTAGATTGTAATAGATCATAGCTTACATGTTCAGTGGCGATAATTTTTCTATTTGTAAAGATTGTTGAGAGTATTATATTTATATTTGTTTGATCCATAAATGAGATTATTAGATCTGGATTGGCGCTTTTGATATATGCTCGAATTTTAAAGAATTTGCTAAATTTACTAAGCCAATTTCTATTTTTGTAAAGATTTAGATGGGTGAGTTTGCCACTGATTTTATATAGGTTTAAATTCTCTTCAAAATATAGGGTTTCTATTTGATGATTTTTGCCTAATTCATGACTTAAAAGCTCTACTACACGCTCGGCCCCACCATTTCTAAGAGCTGAAATTACTAGCATTATTTTCATTTTAAGGCCTTATTTATAAGTTTTAGCCACTCTTGATATATATTTTCTAATTCAAATTTACCTCTAGAATCAAATGCGTTTTTAGCCAATTTAGCTCTTAAAGCTTCATCTTTTATGGCTAAATTTAATTTTTTAGCCAAGCTTTGTGGTGTAAAATCATCGCTTATTAATCCATTTTTGTTATCATCAATTAGCTCACAAGCACCAATTGTAGGCGTGGCAACTCTTGCAATATTATAAAAACAAGCCTCAATTAAAGCATTGCCAAGCCCTTCATTGCGTGAGCTTGAGACTATGATTTTGGCTCTTTTGTAGTGATTTTTTATATCATTTACAGTGCCTAAAAATTTAATTTTTTTACTTTTAAATTCATTTTTAAGGGTATTAAACTCACTACCATTACCACAAATTTCAACACTATAATCACCTAAATCACACTCTTTAAGTGAGTTTAAAAATATATCACATCCTTTGACTTTTTCTAATCTACCGACAAAAAGGATTAAATTCTCCTTTTGATACTCTATATTTTCATCATCTCCAAAAAATGGATTATATATTATTGATCTATTTTTTACATAGCTGTAGTATTGATAGTCGCTTTTGCTTAGTACTGATAGAGCATCGCAAAATGGATATAGCACTCTTTTTGCCATTTGCCATTTTAAAGGTAAAAAGCTATGGTCGCTATGTTCTGAGATTATTAGCTTTTGTTTTAGGGTTAAATTTGCTATTAAACAAAGTAGGTTTGTGCTATCCATAAAGCTGATAACTACATCATATTGGCCGCTTTTAAATATATCTCTTAGAGCAAAAATCTTACTAAATCGCTTTTTTAAATTTAAAAATCCACCATTTGATGTGGTTAAATTTATAATTTTTACACTATCGTTAATTTTATAAAATGGCTCTTGGTTATCAAATTTAATAATACTTACGCTATGTTCGCAGCTTAGGCGGTTTGCTACTATGCTTAGCACTCTTTCAGCCCCACCAAATCCAAGCGTAGAGATAACAAACGCAATTTTCAAAATCTCCCCCTAATCTTACCTATAAATATTGCTCTTTGTTCTTTTGTAAATATTATCATAAAAGCTATTAAATAACCCAAAGTTGAGATAACTACAGCATATATCAAAAACTCAAGCCAATTACTTATATTTAATATATTGGAAAATGGATATATAATAGCTGTAATTAAAACAAAAACACCAAGACTTTTAAAATATATAGGATAAAAAGTGCTAAATTTAAGGCCTAAATTTACTCCAGCATTAGCAACATCAAATAGGGTAATTTTTAAGCTAATTCCTATAGTAATAGTCATTACTATCTCTTTTAGCCCAAAATTAAAAAAAGCTAACCCAATAATCTGTACGCAAAATACACAAACAGCCATAAATAGCGTAACAAGTGCTGGACGCTTTAGCCTATCAGTTATTAAATATGTGCTAATTAAAGGTCTAGAACTAGCAAATATAATAGATGGCAAAAGAGAAATAAGCACTAATTCATAAATATAATTTATCTCATCACTACTTTTAAAAGGCAGCCAAAGCCTATAAAACTCATCTGCTAAAACTCCAAAAGTAGCAATTAAAGGTAAGGCTATAAAGCTTACACTTTTAATGGCCAAGATTGCTTCATCTTTAAGCGGTTTGGCATTTGCATGAATTTGAACAAGGCGAGGATCCCATGCTACTGCTGTAGTAATTACAAAGCTTTCAACTATCATTATAACTGAGCGAGATATGGCTAAAATCCCCATACTAAGAGCGTTTATAAAGATATTAACCAAAAGCAAGCTAGCCCCACTTAATAATACTTGACTTAGCATATTTAAGCTGTTAAATAATCCACTTCTAGCTAGAACTTTGATAAAATTAATTCTAAAATATTTAGGCGAAAAGATTAAATTTAGCCTAAATTTGCGGTTTAAAACCAAAGCGCTAAAAAATACAAAAATAGATGATATTAAAGCTGCTATTGCTGTATAATATATCATCGCTTCAAATGCCCAAAATAGCCAAAGCACACATCCAGCATATATAGTAGTGGATATAGCGTTGCGAATTGAGATGAGATACATCTGGTTTTTAATAAAGGCATGAACGCTAAAAATAGCATTAAATAATCCAATGCTAAAGTTGATAAAATATATAGCCATCGTTGCTCGTACATCATCTAATAAAGTATCAGATATGTTTATTATTGATTGAATTTTAAGTAAAAATATAAGCGAAATAAAAGCCACAATAACGCTAAATATAAGATTAGCCATTAAAACTGAACTATAAAATTTAGAAGCTTTAGTAAAATTGCCTTTGTGATAAGCTGAAGCGATAAATCTACTAGCTACTGAGTTAATTACAAGAGTTAGGATAAATCCATAATTTACAAATGAATTTGCTAATGCTAAAAATCCATAAGCTTCATCGCCTAAAACTCGTAAAATATATGGAGTTAAGAAAAAATTAATAACTGTCTGCAAAGCAAAAACAGTAATAGTGGTAAATAAATTTAAGTACATAATTTGGTTATTTTGTAGCTATTTTTGATGTAAATTTAAATTTAATTGCCATGATTTTCCTTGAAATTTATCTTTTAGATTGTAGCTAAATTTATATAATTATTTGCTTATAATTGATAAATATTAAATTTAATAAATCTAAATTTAATTTAAAAAATGGTAAATTTAAATCCAAATTTAAGCTAAAAGGAAGCCTAATGTGCGTTTTATGCGGTGAGCTTGTTAGTGCTTTGCACTGGAGTGATTTAGGTGGTAATGGCTCTACTATCACAGTTGGTGATATTCAAGGTCAAAGATTAAAATCTCGTTTAAAAAAAGTAAAATATGCTAATGAAATTCTAAGCTTTTACGCTCTTAAACTAAGCGAATGGCAAAACTCAAAATATATATTAAGCAATAAAACTGGCAAAAGTGTAATCGTAAATGACTTAGGTGATTTATGGAGTAAGGCTGAGAGTATGCTAGGGCGAAATTTAGATATATTAGAACCAAAATTATTGGAGCATATAAAGCAGTGTCAAAGGTAAAAATAAGCATAATTACAGGTTTTTTAGGTAGTGGTAAAACCACTTTTTTAAGCGAAATTTTGTCTGATATTGATAGTTCAAATTTAGCCATCATAGTAAATGAATTTGGTCAAAATAGCTTAGATGATACAATTTTAAACGCCTCTTACGCTAAAGAAAAAACCACCGTAATAGGTTCAGGATGTATGTGTTGTAATAAAAGAGATGATTTAATAATTAAGTTAAAAGATATATTAAATAGCTATGAATTAAATGGTAAAAGTCTTGATAGAGTTATTATCGAGACTACAGGTCTTGCAAATCCAGCTCCGATTTTATGGACTGTATTGAGTGATCCATTTTTATCAAATCACTTTGAGATTGCTGGATTATTTACCTGCGTAGATGCGATAAATGGATTAAATCACTTAAATCATCAAGAAGCTATAAATCAAATAAGTGCTAGTGATTCAGTTATTATTACTAAAAGTGATTTAAATAGCGATTATAAGGAGCTTTGCAAAACTCTTAAATCCATATATGCTGGTGTAAAAATATATGATAAGAGATATATTAAATTTAGCGATCTTTTCAATGATGTAAAAAAAGATTATAGTAATATTGAGCAAAATAGCCATACTCAAGGGTTAAGCAGTATATCGTTAAATTTTAATAAACCAGTTGAGTGGAGTGCATTTACTATCTGGCTTAGTCTTCTTCTATATCGTTATGGAGCGCAAATTCTTCGCACCAAAGGGATAATATCAACTAAGCAAAATCATTTAATATCTATCAATTCAGTCTGTCATATTGTGCATCCGCCACGCCATATAGACAATCTAAATGGTGAAAATCCAGGCTCTTGCCTTGTTATAATTGCACAAAATTTAGATTTAAATTTAGTAAAAGAGTCGCTTAAGGGTTTTTTAAAAGTTGAGTTGGAGTAGATTTTAAAATATTAATTTTGAGATTAAATGCTAAATTTAGTCTTAAATTTAAGCCAAGATTAGATAATATTGTAAATTCTAAAATTATCAAGGAACTATATATGGATTATTTAGCACTGGCTAAGAAGTATCAAACACCACTTTATATATATGATTTTGACCATATTACAGCTCAATATGAGAAATTAAAAAAGGAATTTAACGCTAGAAAATCTCTAATTTGCTACGCTGTTAAAGCCAATTCAAATTTGAGCCTTTTAAAGCATATTGCTACTCTTGGCGGGGGATTTGATTGTGTGAGTATCGGTGAGGTAAAGCGAGCTTTATTAGCAGGTGCTAGTAGTTATAAGATAATTTATAGCGGAGCTGGCAAGAGCGATGAAGAGATTAAAGAGGCTTTAAATTTAGATATTTTAATGATAAATTTAGAGAGCTTTGCTGAGATGCAAAGAGTTGAATTAATAGCTAAAGAGTTAGGTAAAAAGGCTAGAATCTCAGTCAGAGTTAATCCAAATGTAGATCCAAAAACTCATCCATATATCTCTACAGGATTACATGAAAATAAATTTGGTGTTAGTATAAATGAAGCTAGGAAAATTTATCTACATGCTCATAGAAGCGATAATCTAGATCCAGTTGGTATTCACTGCCATATTGGAAGTCAGCTAAGTGATATTAGCCCAGTTATTGAAGCAGCAAATATTACTAGCGATCTATTAAGAGAGTTAAGAGCAGCTGATATAAATATTAAATTCTTTGATATAGGTGGCGGTATTGGCATTAGATATAGTGATGAAAATGAGCCAAATTTATATGAATATGCTCAAGGAATTTTAGCAGCACTAAAGGGTCAAGATGCAACCATAGTATGCGAACCAGGTAGATTTATAGTAGGAAATAGTGGAGAATTACTCACTCAAGTATTATATGAAAAAAATAATGGTGATAAGCGTTTTGTAATTGTCGATGCGGCTATGAATGATCTTCTTCGACCAAGTTTATATGAGGCTTATCATGAGATAATAGCATTAAAAGATGGAGATAAAACTAATTGTGATGTAGTAGGTCCAATTTGTGAAAGTGGGGATTTTTTAGGTAAAAATATAGAGTTGCCAAAGCTAGAACATGGTGATATGTTAATAATTAAATCAGCTGGTGCATATGGATATTCAATGTCTAGTAACTATAACACAAGAGGCAGAGCTGCACAAGTCGCTATTGAAAGCGGCAAAGATCGCCTAATAGGCAAAAGAGAGAGTTTTGAAGATATGATAAGAAATGAGAGAGAGTTTATATAATGTATTTTATAGATGTGCAAGGAACCTTAATAAGCGATAGCGATAAAAGTCCAATTAATGGCGCTTGTGAGCTAATTGATACTTTAAATTCTAAGCTTATTCCATATGTTATTATAACAAATAACACTAAGATAAAAAGTGATGAGTTTTTACAAACGCTAAGAGATAAAGGATTGGCGATTAAAGATGGTGCTTATTTAGATCCATTTTGTGTATTAAATGAGATAATAAGTCCTTGTAATGTAGCGCTTTTTGGTGCTAAAGAATTTGTGCAAACTATGCAAGATATTGGCTATACTCAAGATCTAAAAGATCCAAAGGCGATTTTGATTGCTAGTTGGGATAAATTTAGCTTTGATGATTTTGCTTTGATTAATGAGTTAGCACTAAAAGGTGTAAAAATAATTGCTATGCATGAGACTAGTATCTACAAAAAAAATGGTAGATTATATCCAGGAGTTGGTGCTATTGCTAATATGATTAGCTACTCTACTGGTGCTAAATTTAGCAGTGTTGGCAAACCGAGTTTAGGATTTTATATTGCTGCGCTTGAGCTTTTAAAACAGCAAAATGCTAAGGCTGAGTTTAAAGATATAACTATAATTAGCGATGACGCAACTGGCGATCTTTATGGGGCTAAAGAGTTAAATATGAGTACGGCTTTGGTTTTAAGTGGTAAAATAGATAAAAGTAGTACTGCAAATTTAAATAGAGATAAAATTGATAATATATATGATGATGTGAGTAAAATTTGGGAGATTCTTAGATGAGTATTGATGATTTAAGAGTTGGCATTGATAAGATAGATAATGAGATTTTAAATTTATTAAATCAAAGAATGGAATTTGTCAAAAAAATTGGTGAATTAAAAGTTGGCTCAAATGTTCCAATTTACCGCCCAGAGCGTGAAAGAGCAATACTAGAAAGATTAAAATCACTACCTAGCAACACTTTAAGTAGCGAAGCAATTGAGGCGATATATTTAGAGATTTTTGCTGTTAGTCGTAATCTAGAACTTCCACAAAAGGTAGCATTTTTAGGCCCAATTGGGACATATACTCACCAAGCAGCTGAGAGTAGATTTGGTGCGATGAGTAGCTATATGGCAATTAGTTCTATAGAAGGTGTCTTTCGTGAGCTTAATAATGGCGAGGCTAAATATGGAGTTGTACCGATTGAAAATAATACAGAAGGTGCTGTTGGGATTACCCTTGATTGCTTAAGAAAATATGAAAATGTAAAAATTGTAGCTGAAATTTATATGGATATTCACCATAGTTTTGTTAGTTTAAGTGAAAATTTAAGCGATATAAAAAAGATCTATTCTCATCCGCAAGGCTATAATCAGTGCCATAAATTTTTAGATGATCATGATCTCAATTCGATAGAATTTATACCAACTAAATCAACTGCTCAAGCTGCCTATTTAGCTTCGCAAGATCCTAGCTCAGCAGCAATCTGCTCAAAAATAGCTGCACATATAAATAAAGTGCCAATAATGTTTGAAAAAATCGAAGATAATATGGCAAATAGAACAAGATTTTTTGTCTTAAGTGATTTTAAAAATATTAGAAGTAATTGTGATAAAACCAGTATTTTAGCTTTGACTGCACATCGTCCAGGCGGACTTGTGGAGCTTCTTAATATGTTTAAAGAAGGTGGAATAAATTTAACTAAGCTTGAGAGTAGACCAATTAAGCAAAAAGATTTTAAAACTGTATTTTATATAGATTTTGAAGGTCATATAGATGATGAAAATGTAGATACAGTACTAAAAAACGCCACTCAAAATGGTCATGAAATTACCTGGTTGGGTAGCTATTTAAACCAAGAAGGATAATAATGAATTTTAACCCACAAATATCAAATTTACCAATATATGAAGCTGGCAAGCCAATCGAGCTTGTTATTAGAGAGTTTGGCATTGAGCCACAAAATGTAGTAAAACTAGCTAGCAATGAAAATCCACTAGGCTGTTCACCGCTTGTGCTTGAAGCGATGAAAGAATCTATCAAATCTGCAAATTTATATCCAGATGATAGCTACTATGAGTTAAAAGAGTCTTTGGCTAATTTATATAATGTAAATAGCAAAAATATAGTAATAGGTAGCGGAAGCGATCAAGTTATAGAGTTTATCATGCACGCAAAGCTTAATCCAAATACAGCAATGCTAAGTGCAGGTGTAACCTTTGCAATGTATGAAATTTATGCCAAACATATAGGTGCTAAAATTTATAAAACCAAAAGCTCTCAGCACAGTTTAGATGAGATAAAAGAGTTATATAATGCTCATAAAAAGGAGATTAAGGTAGTATTTTTATGCTTACCAAATAACCCACTTGGTGAGTGTTTGGACGCTAGCGATGTGTATGAGTTTATATCTAGTATTGATAGTGATACTCTTGTAGTAATTGATGGTGCATATATGGAGTTTGCGAAATTTAAAGATAGTAGAAAAACTATAAACCCAAGCGATATAATAAAATTATCTAACTCTATCTATTTAGGCACATTTTCTAAAGCTTATGGATTAGGTGGAATGAGAGTAGGATATGGTATTGCAAATGAGCAGATAATTACTGCAATTAGCAAGCTTAGAGCTCCATTTAATATCACAACACCAAGTCTAGCTGCAGCTATTGCAGCAGTTAAAGATCAAGATTTTATAGTTAAAACCTTGCAAAATAACTTTAAAGAGATGAGTATTTATGAGCAGTTTGCTAAAGATAATGATATAGAGTTTATACCAAGTTATACAAATTTTATAACATTTATATTTGATAATAGTAAAGACTCAACTCAAATTTGTGATAAATTATTAAGACAAGGTATAATTTTACGCAATTTAAGAAGTTATGGATTGAATGCTATTCGTATCACAATTGGTACAAATGAGCAAAATATCAAAGTTTTAGAAGCACTTAAAAAGGAAATTTAATAGATTATGGATTTCAAAGCTCTATTTCAGCAAATTAGTCAAGTTGTCCAAAACTTAAGCCTAAAACAAAAGATTGTAGCTGCAAGCTCAATTGTTTTGGTGATTGGATTTTTGGTGTTTTTGACGCTATTTAGTGGTAGTAAAGATCCTGAGGCCCAGTATGAAGGTTATAGCGTACTATTTCGCAATATAGACCCAGCTGCATCGGCTCAGATAATTAACGAACTTGAAACCCAAGGAGTTAAATATAAGTTAGCAGATGAGGGTACTATTCTTGTGCCTACAAGCGATGTATATCGCCAAAGAATCGCAGTAGCTAGCCTTGGGATAATGGGTGATAATAAAAAGGGTTTTGAAATTTACGATACTCAAGATTTTGGTGCTACTGAAAATGAACAAAGAGTTAAATTTCAAAGAGCAATCCAAGGCGAATTATCTAAAACAATTGAGAGCCTAGAGCCAATAGAAAGAGCTAGTGTCTATATTGCATTTCCTAAAGATAGTGTATTTACCGAGCGTCAAGTACCACCAACTGCCTCTGTCGTTGTCAAAATTAAAGAAGGCTCAAAACTAAATCGCAGACAGATAGATGGGATAAAGCGAATAGTATCTGGTTCAGTACCAAATCTAAAGCTTGAAGATGTCAAAATCGTAACTCAAGATGGCGTATCTTTAGGTGATGATGATATAGCATTAGAAAATGAGCTTGTAGCCGCACAGATTAAGTATAGAAGTGAATTTGAAGAGTCATATGAACAAAAAATTATTGATATGATTGGTAAATTTATTGGTGGTAGAGATAAGGTTACGGCTAAGGTTAGCATTGAGTTTGACTTTTCAACTAAGGATAGTATAAATGAAATTTATGATCCAAACTCAGTTATTAGAAGCGAACAAAATATTGAAGAAAGACGCGAAGGCAAAGAGCCAAAAGATGTAGGCGGAGTGCCTGGAGCTGTAAGCAATATAGGCCCAGTACAAGGCATAGAAGATGATAAACCAACTGAGTTATACTCTAAAAATGTCGCCAATACCAACTATGAAATATCTAAGCAAACCATTAAAGTAAAAGATCAATACGCTACGATAAAAAGAGTAACTGCAGCTGTAGTAGTAGATGGCAAATATGAGTTTAAAACTATTGAAGATGGAACTAAAGATGATACTTTAACCTATATTCCTTTAAATGATAATGAATTAAATTCAATCAAAAGCCTAGTTCAACAAGCAATCGGCTATAATGAAAATAGAGGAGATGAGGTTACAGTAAGTAATTTTGAGTTTAGAAAAACTGGAACAATTATCCAAGTAAGCCCACTTCAAAAAGTTGTAGATACATATTTTAAACCTATTATGCCAATATTAAAGTATCTAATAGTTTTACTAATTTTATATGTATTTTACAAAAAGGTTATTACTCCATTTCTTGCTAAGATGCTTGAAGAGTCTAAAGATGATGAGCTTGAGCCAATACCAGATGAGACAAATATACAAGAAGAGGCCGAAGATACATTGGAGAAATTTAAAGCTGCTAGAAAAAGAGTTGAAGATGAGCTTGGAATTGGTGATAACTTTGATGAAAATGAGCTTAAATATGAAGTTATGCTTGAAAAACTCAAACTAATTGCGACTGAAAGAAGCGAAGAGATTGCCACCTTGCTTCAAACTATGCTTAAAAATGATAATGGATTTAACTCTAGTAAGGACTTCTAATGAGACTAAATGAAGAACAAAAGATGGTCTATGATGACCTTAGTATGGCTGAGAAAATCGCTATCTTGCTCATTCAATTAGGTGAAGATGCTACTACTATGCTGTTTTCTCATATGGATATTGATATTATTACTGAGATATCAAAATATATCGCTACAGCTAAGACAATTGATAAAAGCGTAGCAGCTGCAGTCTTAGAGGAATTTTATGTAGTTAGTCAATCAAATCAGTATTTAAAAAGTGGTGGTATAGAGTACGCTAAGGAGATTTTATTTAGAACTTTTGGTCCAGAAATAGCACAAAAGATTATGGATAAGCTTCAAAAATCTATGGAAACTACTAAATCATTTAGCTATCTTGGACAGGTTCGCCCTCAGCAGCTTGCTGACTTTATTGTCAAAGAACACCCACAAACAATAGCTCTAATCGTAGCGCATATGGACGCTTCTAGTGCGGCTGAGACTTTAGTCTATTTTCCAGATGATATTAGAAGTGAGGTTGTAATCCGTATGGCAAATCTAGGCGATATCAGCCCTTCAGTAGTAAAACGTGTTTCAACTGTACTAGAATCTAAGCTAGAGAGCCTTACAAGCTATAAGGTTGAAGTTGGCGGTCCAAGAGCTGTTGCAGAAGTGCTTAACCGTCTTGGTCAAAAAGCTAGCAAATCCACAATTGATATTATTGAGAAAAATGACCCAAGTCTTGCTACTATGATTAAAGAGCTTATGTTTACATTTGAAGATATTAATACTCTTGATAATAATGCTATTAGAGAGATTCTTAAAGTTGTGGATAAAAAGGTTCTTATGGTTGGTCTAAAAGGTAGTGGCGAGGAGTTAAAACGCAAATTCTTAGCCAATATGAGTCAAAGAGCTAGTGAAGCATTTATTGAGGAGATGCAATTTATCGGTGCTGTACGCGTAAAAGAGGTTGAAGAAGCACAAAGAAAAGTAGTTGAACTAGTTCAAAAACTAGCTGAAGATGGAGTATTCCAAGTCGGCGTAAGTGATGAGATGATAGAATGATACTAAGTAGTGTAATAGATAATACTAGGGGCGAACATACTGTAGAGCCATATAGATTTAAGGTTTTAGCACTTCACTCAAATGAGCCAAAAGAGCCAGCTAAAGAGACTGCTCAACCTTTGGCTCCAGTTATTAATAACGATGAGCTAACAGAGCAAACTAACTCGGATTTAGAATTATCTGAGCCAAATCCACCTACAACCCAAGAGGCAAATACGGTAGAATCCACATTTATTGAAGAGCTTCTAAAACGAACTGATGATTTAAGTGGAAATATTGTTAAGCTTCAAATGCAGATAGAAAATCAAGAAAATGAGTTTAAAATACGTTTGGCAAATGAGACTACTAGAGCTAAAGAAGAGGGGCTAAGAGAGGGACAAGAACAAGCAAAAGCTGAGTATGAAATTTTGCTAAATGAAAATAGTAAAAAATATGCTAGTTCAATTGATAAACTTGATGAGCAAGCCTCAAAGCTAGAAGCACTATTAAGCTCAAGTCAAAGTGAAATCGCAGCCACAGCAATTGAGATTGCCAAAGAGGTAGTTTTAAAAGAGATTAAAGATAGCTCAGCACAAATCGCCTCAAACATCGCTAAAAGCCTAATAGAAGAGCTAAGTCAAGCTACTACAATAGAGATTAAAACCAATCCAAAAGATTATGAGTTTTTAAAATCAAATTTAACTCAAAAATCGCATATTAAGATTACTAGTGATGATGCGGTATTAGCTGGTGGGGTAATAGTATTAAGCGATATAGGTAATGTAGATGGTAGCGTGATGGCTAGATTTAATAAGATTAAAAAGATACTAAGTGAATAAAATGGATATAAAATCTTTAAAATTTAGCGAACTTGAGACTTTAGCAACTGATATTAGAGAGAGGATTTTAAGTGTAGTTAGCACCAATGGCGGGCATTTAAGCTCAAATTTAGGAGTTGTAGAACTTAGCATTGTGATGCACTATGTATTTAATCCTCCAAATGATCCATTTATATTTGATGTTAGCCACCAAAGCTACACTCATAAGCTCTTAAGCGGGCGTTGGAATGAGTTTGATAGTTTGCGTAAATTTGGCGGAATTAGTGGATATACTAAGCCTAGTGAGAGCAAATATGATTATTTTGTAGCTGGCCATAGCTCTACATCTATTAGTCTTGCTGTAGGTGCTGCTAAGGCTATAAGGCTAAAAGGCGAAGATCGTTTGCCAGTAACTGTAATTGGCGATGGAGCCTTGAGTGCTGGGATGGCATATGAGGCTCTAAATGAGCTAGGGGATAAAAAATATCCGTGTGTAATTATATTAAATGATAATGAGATGAGTATATCAAAGCCAATTGGAGCGATGAGTAAATATCTATCTCAGATGATGGCTGGACCATTTTATCAAAAATTTAAAAATAAGATAAATCAACTATTACAGCATGTTCCAGATTCTGCTGCATATATGGCTAAAAGACTTGAAGAAGGCATTAGGCTTATTACTCCTGGGATGTTTTTTGAAGAGCTTGGATTAGAATATATAGGCCCAGTAAATGGCCATAATATCAAGGATTTAATCTCGGCTTTTAGCGTAGCAAAAAGTATTCAAAAGCCAGTAATAGTCCATGTCCAAACTATAAAAGGCAAGGGATATGAAATTGCCGAAGGCCCAAAAGAGAAGTGGCATGGCGTTAGCCCATTTAATCCACAAAATGGTATGGCGCTTCAAAAATCTAACCAAAAAAGTGCTACTGAAATTTTTAGCAGTTTGCTTTTAGAACTTGCTAGCAAGTATGATAATGTAGTAGGCGTGACAGCTGCTATGCCTAGTGGAACTGGAATTGGGGCTTTGATTGAGAAATTTCCAGATAGATTTTGGGATACTGCAATTGCAGAACAGCATGCAGTTACATCTATGGCAGCAATGGCAAAAGAGGGTTTTAAGCCGTATATTGCAATATATTCAACATTTATGCAAAGAGCCTATGATCAAGTGATTCATGATTGTGCTATTTTAAATTTACCTGTAGTGTTATGTATGGATAGGGCTGGTATTGTAGGAGAAGATGGTGAGACACATCAAGGAGCTTTTGATATTAGCTTTTTAAACACTGTGCCAAATTTTACTCTTGTAGCACCTAGAGATGAACTAATGTTTAAAGAGATTATGGAGTTTTCTTATAGTTTTAATTCGCCACTTGCTATTAGGTATCCTAGGGGAAATTTTGGGCTTAGTGATGAGTTTAAACCAGTTAAAGTAGAGCTTGGTAAATCTCAAATTCTATTACAAAATAGTGAAAATATTGCATTTATCGGATATGGCAATGCTGTGGCTAAGGCATATAAAGTAGCTAGTATTTTAGATATTAATCCTACAATTATTGATCTTATTTTTATAAAACCACTTGATGAAGAACTACTTTTAAATCTAGCTAAAGAGCATAAAAAATGGTATATCTTTAGTGATAGTGCTAAGCGTGGTGGGGTTGGCGAGATTTTATCTGGATTTTTACAAGATAATGATATTAAAGATGTAAGTGTTGTAAGCTTTGAATATCTAGATAATTTTATAACACATGGAAATATATCTAAAGTAGAAAACTCGCTTAATATCGATGTAGATTCTATCGTAAGGTATTTTAGGCAAATTTAATCAAGCTACTTAATTTTTAAGTAGCGATTTGTTACTTTTATAACAATTTAATTAATATAATTAGGAGGTGTTTGTGATAACATTAAAAGGAAATTGGAAATGTGGGTGGGCATTAGATTTGCATACCTTAAGTAGCGTGTCTTTAAGGGGGGGGCATTTTGATAATAATCGTACCAAAATAGGTCAAATGGTTTATGATTTAAAATATAACAACTCTATCTCCAATCAAGATAAAATCCAATTAGTTGAAAATTTAGCGTTTACTGCTGCTAATTTTTTAAAAAATGAAATTCTGGTTACTCCTTATATATGGGTTATTGCTCCGGTTCCATCTTCAAAAGATAGAGAGTTACAGCCAGTATATCTATTAGCTGATAAAATAGCATATTTTCTTAATCGGAAAATCGATGGTGAATATATAAAAAAAATTAAAAATACTAATGAATTGAAATCTATAGAAGTTTTAGAAGAAAGACAGAAGATATTAGACGGTGCTTTTATTTGCGATAAAAGATACAAAGGAAAAAAATACTTTTAATAGATGATTTATATAGAAGTGGTGCAACTTTAAATGAAATTACAAAAACACTTTATACGCAAGGTGAAGTTGACAATGTGTATGTTTTATGTTTTACAAAAACTAGGAGTAAAAAATGAATAATGAAAAAGTTTTTATTTCAGGATCTCTTTCTATAAAAGCATTACCCAAAGCAACTGAAGAAACTATAGATAAAATAATGAATAAGAATGCTGAAATTTTGATTGGTGATGCACCTGGTATAGATAAATTAATTCAGAAATATTGCTTCAAAAAAAAATATGATCGCATCACAATATATTATGTAGGCGACAAAGCAAGAAATTTAGAAAATGAAACTTTTGCTATAAAAAAGTAAATATATCAGATGAAGATAAAACAGAAAAAGCCAAGCAAAGTCGAAAAGATATTAAAATGACAAAGGATTCTACTTATTCTTTTGTAATTTGGGATGAAAAAAGTTCTGGTAGCTATGCTAATATAATGCGTTCATTAGAAGAAAATAAATATGTCAAAGTGTATCTAGCTTCCTCCAACAAATATATTCATTCAAAAGAGCCTAATTTTAAAAACGAGATCAAAGATATATATACTACAAATAGTGGATTTACCAAAGAAAAATGTTTAGAGTTGCTTAAAGAAAGCTATCCAGAGAATTTAAATTTAAAAAATAATAATACATTTAATGAGTTTTTAGTAAAAAATAAAATATTAATGAAAGATGGAAAAAAATATATTCCAACAGATGAATATAAAAATTTTTTTATTAAAAAAATATATAAAGGTAAATTTGATAATTATAATTTTACTAATGATCTTTTTGACCAAATAGATAAAATAATTAAATCACAAAGTGAACCTTTGCTGCCGCTATTATGATTATGTAAAGATATTATTAATTAATAAAGTAAAATAATATTTATATACAAATTACAAGCAATAAAAAATATTAATTAATAAAGTAAAATTTAAATATTTTTTTGATAAAATTAGCCCATTTTAATTAAGAGGAAAAAAGTATGGATTACATGGAGCTTTTAAAACAAGCTAAACTTAAAGCCACTCCACAGAGGCTTTGTGTATTAAAGATACTAAGTAATCACACGCATCCTACTATAGATGAGCTATATGAGCAGATAAAAAAAGAACACCCATCTATATCACTTGCGACTGTATATAAAAACCTCAATACACTTATAAATGAAAATTTAGTAATAGAAGTAAACAGTCCAAATCAAAAAGCAAAATATGATATCTACGAAAAACCTCATATTCATTTAGTATGTAGTAGTTGTGGCAATATCGAAGATATCGGTGCAAATGATGCGCAAATGATTGCATATCAAACACATCTAGAGCAAAAGATTGGCAACTTAATTAATAGATTAAATATTGTAGCTAATATCTCAAACTGCTCAAAATGCTGTTAAATTTAAAGCCCCTGTTGCGGGGTTTTAAAGCTATATTTTAGTAGTTTTAGTGTAGAATTTCCCACTTTTATTCAAGGAAGAATTTTGCAAAATATCAGCTATCTAGAGATCACATCTAAATTACCAAAACTAGGTGATAAAAAACTATATTTTGGTGTTGATATTAGTGCTTATGATGGCGTTAGATTGTTGATTTTACAAAAGTTATTTTTAATTAATGAACTTAGAAAGCTCTATTTAAAAGATAAAGATTTTACACTATTAATTAAGATTAGTGAGCATTTAATAGCTATAAATGTACTTATTAATAGCTTTGATTTTATATTTGATAAGCTTGTTGTGGCTAAATTTAATAAGCTTTTAGGTGATATTTTGCCAGCAGTAAGCAGAGTTTATCATACTTTATCTAAAAAAAATATTGAGTTACATGATGATCTAATTCAGATTGATAGTTATTTTGATAATGGATTTGAGTCTCTTTGTTTTGAGTTAGAAATTTTTTTATATGATACGCACTCATTTTATTGCGTTTTAAACTCATCGATGCATAGCTGTGCAGCATATGTAATTCGCAAAAAAATTGTAAATTTAAGAGAAAATATAAAAGATAAAAATGTATTAAAATCAAATTTACTTTATGAGCTTTTGGTTCTTGTTGCTATTTTTGAAGAGCTTTTTCATATGGGTAAATTTAGGTTAAAACTGGCTAAAATCTCTGCTTTTAAAGATAAATATAGATATTCAGATAAAAAATCTATAAAAAAAGAGTTAAATAAAAAATTAAGCAAATTCGATAAAAAGCTATCAAAAATATCTAAAAAATTAAAACCACATTACAAAAAGGAAGACTAAGTGCAAAATCAAGATAAAATTATAAATATGTTTAATGAAATAGCTCCTACCTATGATAAAGCAAATAAAATTTTAAGTTTTGGTATAGATGCTTCTTGGAGAAGTTCAGCTTGTGATTTAGTGTTAAAGAATTTTAAATCTACGCTAAATATTGCTGATGTAGCTTGTGGTACTGGAGATATGATTAAAGCTTGGAAAAGTAGTGCTAAAAAAGCAAATTTAACTATTGAGAAGATTACTGGAATAGATCCAAGCAAAGAGATGCTAAAAGTTGCTAAAGAGAAATTGCCAGAGTGTGAGTTTATCGAGGCTAAGGCTGATGAAATGAGTCTAAACTTAAATACTCAAGATATAGTTAGTATAAGCTATGGAATTAGAAATGTTGTTGCTAGAACTCAGGCTTTGCGTGAGTTTAATAGAGTTTTAAAAGTTGGTGGCTATTTAGTTGTTTTAGAATTTACCAAAAGAGATAAAAACGGCCTAATAGCAAAGATTAGGGATTTTTATCTGCATAATATTTTGCCTATAATTGGCGGATTAATAAGTAAAAATAAAGAAGCCTATGAGTACCTGCCTAAAAGCATTGAAGGTTTTTTAGACTCAAATGAGTTTTGTCGTGAGCTTCAAGACAATGGTTTTGAGATAGTGATAGTTAAGGGATTTAGCATGGATATTAGCACTATGTTTATTGCTAAAAAGGTTAAAAATATATGACAGTAAGCGATCTAAATGAGTCGGCTAAGGCGTTATTAGAGTCTCATTTTAATTCTGTAGAGGTTGAAGGCGAGATTAGCCGTTTGATTAAACATAATAGTGGCCATTGGTACTTCTCTCTTAAAGATGAAAGATCAACTATTAGCGTTGCTATTTATAAATTTGCCAATCAAAATATCAAATTTGAAGTTAAAGATGGTATGAAAGTTACGCTAATTGGTAAGCTTTCAATCTATAGCCCAAATGGTAGCTACCAATTTATAGCTAGCCGTATTATTCCAATTGGCATAGGCGAGCTTGAACTTGCATTTAATCAGCTCAAAGAGCGTCTAGCTCTTGCTGGATTATTTGATAAAATGCATAAAAAACCACTACCAAAATATCCAAGCAAAATAGGAATCATTACAAGTGCTAGCTCAGCAGCATTTGCTGATATGTATAGAGTTATTAGCAATAGATATATTTTACCTAAGTTTTATCTATTTAATTCCTTAGTTCAAGGAAATAGCGCTCCAGCAAATTTAATTAAGATGCTAAAACTTGCTGATTCTATGGAGTTAGATGTAATTGTCATTGCTAGAGGTGGCGGGTCTAAAGAGGATTTGTGGTGTTTTAATGATGAGGCTCTAGCCTATGCAATTTATGAAGCTAAAACACCTATTATCTCAGCCGTAGGACATGAAATTGATTATAGTATTAGTGATTTTGTAGCTGATCACAGATCTCTTACGCCTACTGCTGCGATGGTTGATCTCTTGCCTGATAGCAATGAACTTCATCAAAGACTCGATATTATTCAAAATACTCTTGAAGCGATTATATCATCTAAATTCAACAAATGCGAAAGCTATCTGAATTTAGCCAAAGCACAGATAAAATCTAAAGCAATAGAACAAAAAATCAACTTAGCTACTCTTACTTTAGATAGTTTTAAGTCAAATTTAGATAACTTTTTACACAAAAAATTTAATTTAGCTCAATCAAAAATTGATAAATTTGAGTTAGTTTTTAAAAGACAAGAGTACTTTTATAAGGTAACAAAAAATATGGCACATATTATAAAAGATTCACAAATTATCTCATTAGCTGAGTTAAAAAGCGGAGATGAGATTACTATTAGTTCACAATATTTATGCAAACAAGCAATAATAAAATAAGGGGATAAAATGAGTAGAGTTTTAAATTTTAGCGCTGGTCCAAGTGCGATTCCATTAGCAGTTTTAGAGCGTGCACAGGCTGAATTTACTGATTATCACGGTCTTGGCTTTAGCATTATGGAGGTTAGCCATCGTGGCAAGGTATTTGAAGAGTTGCATAATAATGCAATTGCTAAGGTTCGTGAATTTTATAATATTGGCGATGATTATGCAGTTTTATTTTTACAAGGTGGAGCAACTTTACAATTTGCCCAAATTCCATTAAATATCTATGCTGGTGGCGTAGCTGAGTATGCAAATACTGGAGTTTGGACGCAAAAAGCAATTAAAGAAGCAAAAATCCAAAATATCAATTATAAGGTTGTTGCTAGTAGCGAGGATGTGAAGTTTGATCATATTCCTAAGGTAGAATTTAGCGATAATGCAGATTATGGATATATCTGTTCTAATAATACAATATATGGAACCCAATATTCAACCCTTCCAAGCCCAAAATGCCCACTGGTCGTAGATAGTAGTTCTGATCTTTTAAGCCGTGAAATTGATTTTAAAGCACATAATATTGGACTATTTTATGGTGGAGCGCAAAAAAATGCTGGTCCAGCTGGTATAACTATTGTTATAGTTAAAAAAGATTTAGCCGCAAGAGTTAAAGATAGCGTTCCTACGCCACTTCGCTACACTACACAAATCGAGGCTAACTCTTTGGCTAATACGCCGCCGACTTTTGGAATTTATATGTTTGATTTGGTGCTTGACTGGATAAAAGAGCAAGGTGGATTAAGTGCTATTAATAAGATAAATATGCAAAAAGCCGCGATGATTTATAATCAAATAGATAGCTCTAGCTTTTATAGAGGGTTTGCTAAAAAAGATTCTAGAAGCTTGATGAATGTTAGCTTCACTACAGATAATGCTGAGCTTGATATGAAATTTGTAAAAGAGGCTGAAGAAAATAGTATGATAGGGCTAAAAGGTCATAGGATTTTAGGTGGTTTAAGAGCCTCTATCTATAACGCTGTAAGTCTGGATGACCTAAAAACTCTATGTGAATTTATGAGAGAGTTCGAGAGAAAAAATGGCTAAATGAGTCTGTGGCGTCTGATATGAACGCCACTTTTAATCTCTATAATATATCTAAATTTTAAAAATTTCAGCTAAAATAATCTTATCAAGCTTGTTGTTTTTCACTCTCCGTTATTTTCTTTTGCAGCTCTATAATCTGGGCGTTTATAGCTGATATTTCCACCATTATGGCTGAAGCTTGATTTGATAGCTCCATTATCATATTTTTAGAATACTCATTTTGATTACTGCTTAGAGCTTTTACCTTCTCTTGAATTTTGCTTAGCTGCTCTTGAAGCTTTTTGAGCTGTTCTTGTAACATTTCAAGTGTCTCTTCTAGTTTTGAGCTAGAGCCACTAGGGTCAGCTTTTAGCAGAGTTGGCTGGGCATTTTTCTTAGCTGATAGCGTATTTGCAGGTTTTTGATTCTCTGTTAGAGAGTTTAAATTTAAATTTATATTGTTAATTTCCATCTGATCCCCTTTTAAATTTAAAAGTAAATCGGATATTTTAGATTATTTTGAAGTTAGCCCCAAAAAAAGGGGCTATTTTGTGAGTTAATTATAGTTTGTCGCCATCTGTAGAAAGGTAGTTAGCAACGCCTTCAGTTGTAGGTTTCATACCTTTATCGCCTTTATTCCAGCCTGCCGGGCATACTTCACCATGCTCATTTGTAAATAGCATTGTATCTACCATTCTTACCATTTCATCAATATTTCTACCTAGCGGTAGGTCGTTGATTACTGCGTGGCGAACTGTGCCATCTTTATCTAGTAAGAAGCTACCTCTTAGAGCAACTGCCTCATCAAATAATACATCAAAACCTCTTGCCCACTCTTTTTTAAGGTCAGCTACTAGAGAGAATTGTACTCTACCGATACCGCCTTGTTTAATATCTGTTTCTCTCCATGCAAAGTGGCAGTATTCATTATCTGTGCTAACGCCGATAACTTCAATGCCTCTATCTTTAAATTCTTGATATCTTTTGTCAAAAGCGATGATTTCGCTTGGGCAAACAAATGTAAAATCTTTTGGATAGAAAAATACTACTGCACCTTTTGGTCCAATGTTTTTATATAGATCAAAATTTTCTTCAATTTGACCATTGCCTAGAACTGCTACGCCACTTAGTTGTGGTGCTTTATTAGTAACTATCATACTAAATCTCCTTAAATAATTTTTATGAATTGCGAAATTGTATCTATGTAAATTTAACTATAATTAAACACAGATAAAACAATCTATAAAATAAATTTAAAAGTAATAAAAATATGAATTTAAAGAAAAATTTGATATAATCGCCCAATTTTTTATTAAAGGAAAAAAATGCTAGGTGATTTTTTTTCAAAAATACGCAAAAAGCAATCTCACCCAAGTGAAGCCCCAAGCCACTGGGTAAAATGTAATAGTTGTAGCTCTTTGATGTATTTTAAAGAGGTTGAAGCATGTTATAATGTCTGTCCAAAATGCGGATATCATATGAGACTTAGCGCTCAAAAAAGAATAGAATTAATTAGCGATGTTGGAAGCTTTGTTGAGTTTGATGCAAATTTAAGACCAATAGATCCATTAAATTTCGTAGATAAAAAATCATATAAAAAAAGAATTGAAGAAGGTCAAAGTAAAAATGGCAAAACAAGCTCGGTAATCTCAGGAGAAGCAACAATTGATGGCCAACCTATTCAGCTAGTGGTTTTTGATTTTAGCTTTATGGGCGGAAGTTTAAGTTCAGTTGAAGGTGAAAAGATAACTCGTGCAGTTCGCAGAGCAATAGAAAAGAGAAATCCACTTATTATAGTAAGCGCAAGTGGAGGCGCAAGAATGCAAGAGAGTACTTTTAGCCTTATGCAGATGAGTAAGACAAGTGCTGCTTTAAAACTTTTAAGTGATAATAGATTGCCATATATCTCAGTTCTTACTGATCCTACGATGGGTGGAGTTTCAGCCTCATTTGCGTGGTTAGGAGATTTGATTATTGCTGAACCAAAGGCTTTAATAGGTTTTGCAGGTCAAAGAGTTATTGAACAAACTATTAAAGCAAGCTTGCCAGAGGGTTTTCAAAGAGCTGAGTTCTTACTGGAGCATGGATTAATAGATGCTATAGTCCCAAGAGATGAGCATAAAAAATATCTTAGCGATATGATAAGATTTTTTATGAAAAATGATAATTTTTACAGCCCAATTAATGAGGCTATTTAGTGCAAATTTTAGTCCATTGCCTACAAAAACTTAGCGATGATAAAGAGCTAAAAGAGTATATAAAGATGAGTAGTAAATGGGCTAGCATTAAAGAGATTAATAAATTTAGCCCACAAATTGCTAAAGCTCAAATTCAAGGCCAAGCCGCATCGCATAGAGCATATGAGGAGGCATATAAGCCTTGTTTAAATGGTTTTTGTATTGGACTTGATGAGCGTGGCGATATGCTTGATAGTTTTGAGTTTGCGAAGCTATTAAAAGATAAAACGCAAATTTCATTTTTTATAGGCGGGGCTTATGGTTTAGGTGATAATTTACGAGGGAGAATGGATAAGCTAGTAAGCCTATCAAGGCTAACTTTTGCGCATAAAATTGCTAAGCTTGTCTTATATGAGCAGATTTTTCGCGCTCTTTGCATTAATGCAAATCACCCTTATCATAAATAAAAAGGAGTTATATGAAACAAAGCGAATTGGACTATTTTAAAGAGTTACTTTTAGAAAGAAAAGAACAAATTCAAAGAAATATTAATGATGCAGCAAATGAAATAGATGGCCTTAGACAAAGTGGAGCTACTGATGAGTTTGATTTTGCTAGTATTAGTGCAGATGAAGAACTAGAACACTCTATATCGGCTAAACAACAACAAGAGCTTAATGAAATTGATCAATCTTTAAAAAAGATAGAATCTGGTATTTATGGCATTTGCGATATGTGTGAAGATGATATTGATATTGAGCGTTTAAAGGTTAAGCCTCATGCAAGATATTGCATTACATGTCGTGAAATTGCAGAAAAAACTATAATAAAATAGGAAGGATAAGATGAAAACTAGAAGATTTTTTCTATATTCTATTATTTATATCGGTCTTGTTTGGTTAGGGATTTTCTCTTTTGCTAATCAAAATTATGCTGTTAATATTTTTGGGTATAATATAGATTTTCCTATTGCTACATGGGTTATATTGCCTTTGATTATGTTTGTTATCTTAGCTATTTTTCATATGAGCTACTACGGATTTAAGATATATTTAGAGGGTAGAGCTATGAGAAGCGATGCTCAAATTTATAATGTTTTAGCTAAGGAGATTTATCTTGGTTTAGAATCAAATAAAGATTTTAAAACCGATCTATTTACCGCATCTAGCGAAGTAACTAAATCGCTATCTCCGTGGTTAAATTTAGGCAAACCAACCTTGCAAAATGATGATTTAAGAGCAGCATATGAGTTATGCAGTGATGTAAAAAGCGGCAAAGTGTGTGATTTAAAAAGATTTAAACTTTTAAAAACAAATCCACTATATATCCAAAATGAAAAAAATAAGATAATGGCTGATTATAAATATGCTATTACAGTTTTATCAAATAGTGATATAAACGAAGAGTTAAAGGCTTTGGCATCTAATGCATTAGTAGAAAATGGCTCATTTTTGGAATTATCTAAATTTAATCCAATATACACAGTTAAGGATGTTTTTGTTTTAATAAATAGATATGCTCAGGATAAATTTGAGATTAGCACCAATGATATTTTTAATATTATTAGCAAGGTTAAATTTACTCAAGATGAGTATATCCAAATAGCTAAAATTTTAAAAACTAAAATCGAACCAGATCTACTTATATCAATGTTTGATCGCTTAAGAAATGAAGAATCACTAGCATTTGAGGCCTATTTATATCTACTGTATGATTTTCAAATGATTGAGCAATTAAGAGAGAAAATAATGAATGAAAATAGCAAATTTGAACGCATTGAAACCTTGCTATTTTTAAGAGATCATGGCAAAATCGCTAGAGCGGATCTATTTTATTAATGATAGATTTTAGCTCTAAGCCACTATTTTTAGCCCCATTAGCGGGCTTTTCTGATCTGCCACTTCGCACTTTAGCTAAGAGATTTGGGTGTGATTGTACTGTTAGTGAGATGATTAGCTCAAATGCCTTTGTGTATGAGCATGATAAGACTTTATCAATGATTGAAAAATCTCCACTAGAGACCCCTTATATAGTTCAGATTGCTGGTAGTAATAAAGATATAATCGCTAAAGCTGTAGATATTTTAAATCAATTTGATGGAATAGATGGAATAGATCTAAATTGCGGCTGTCCAGTTCCAAAAGTCATAAAGCAAAATGCCGGCTCAGCTCTTTTAAATGATCCAAAGTTGCTTTGCACTCTTATAGAGACTATTAAAAATAGATCTAATAAACGCTATACTTCAGTTAAAATTCGCTTAGGATTTAATACCAAAATGGCTCACGAGATTGCGCGTGATCTAGCTAATGCTGGGGCTGATTTTATCTGCGTGCATGGTCGCACTAGAGCTGGTGGATATAGCGCACCAGTGGATTATGAAGCAATAGCAAGAGTTAAATCAGCTACTACTATTCCTGTTGTAGCTAATGGCAATATAGATATTAATAATTATCAAGAGGTTTTTAAGATTACTGGTTGTGATGGCTTGATGATCGGGCGTGCTAGTATTGGTTCTCCATGGATATTTAAAGAGATTAAAGAGAATCAAAGTATAAATCCAGATGAGAAAAAGCAGATAATCAAAGAGCATTTTGAGCTAATGCTTAAGACTTATGGAGATCATGCTATTGGGATATTTCGTAAGCATTTACATGAGTATTCTAAGGGAATTAGTGGAGCTAGTGAGTTTAGATGTATGGTAAATCAAATTCATTCAGCTGAAATTATGAGAGAGCAGATTGATTGTTTTTTTGACCCATGCAGGGCTATATCTTAAAGGTTCAAAAGGTTAGAGATGAGGACTGCTTGGTTACGATTCTCTCACCAAATAAGCAGATAAAATGCTATAGATTCTATGGCGCTCGCCATCCTATAATAACGCAAGGTTTTAAGCTAGACTTTGAGCTAGTAGAGAGTAAGACATTTTTACCACATCTTCGCTCTACTATGCATTTAGGATTTAGCTGGCTTATTGATAGAGATAAGTTATTAATTTGGCAAAATTTTATGCGTCTTTTAGCTGATCATTTGCGAGATGTAGAAGATAGTGATGAGTTTTATTATAACTTATTAGAAAATTGTGCGAAAAAATTCCACCGCCAAAATCCTATTAGAGTCGTGCTTGAGGCTTATGCTATGATTTTGCAGTTTGAAGGGCGATTGCATTTAGATATGAGTTGTTTTATTTGTGATGGAAAGCTAGGTGATGAGATTGGTGTAGGTAGGGCGTTTTTGATCGCTCATCCTGCTTGTATTGGCAAAAATGCATTAAATAAAGATAGTATTATTCGATTTCTTAGTACTTCTTCGACTGCTCATTTGAGTGATTCGCAGATTAAAGAGCTATATTTTATCCTTCTTGAGGGATTTTAATATTATTGCAAAAATAAATTTATAAAATTATATCTTTAACTAGCTAATCTATTTTGATAATAAATTTAATATAATAGTAGATAATATTTAAATTTGATTAGATGTTTAGATTTGTTTTCAAACCGAGTTGGTTTGTGGTATAATTTGCAACCGCTCATTATGCAGTTATGGCTGGTTTAACTAAATCCATGTTTCAAACCGAGTTGGTTTGTGGTATAATTTGCAACTAAAGACTTTTGTTAAATTATCCCAACTTGGCTCTTTTGTTTCAAACCGAGTTGGTTTGTGGTATAATTTGCAACTAGAATTACAGAGCTAAAGCATAAAGGCTCAAACTAGTTTCAAACCGAGTTGGTTTGTGGTATAATTTGCAACCAAAAGATGGAACTACCGCAACTCCTTTATCCGTTAGGTTTCAAACCGAGTTGGTTTGTGGTATAATTTGCAACGAGGCAATTAGCGAGTATAAAAAAGAGAATTTAGGCGTTTCAAACCGAGTTGGTTTGTGGTATAATTTGCAACGGTATTTTAGGACAAGATGATACTGTATATATGGAGTTTCAAACCGAGTTGGTTTGTGGTATAATTTGCAACTGATTTTAAAGAGCTTGAAGAGTGGTATTTTTCTACTATGTTTCAAACCGAGTTGGTTTGTGGTATAATTTGCAACATTAGCTACAAGTGTAAATGAGCAAATCACAAATGTGTTTCAAACCGAGTTGGTTTGTGGTATAATTTGCAACAAGCAGATGCAATTAAAACAGCACCTATGATAATGTTTCAAACCGAGTTGGTTTGTGGTATAATTTGCAACACCATGCGAAATTAAAGTCGATAAAGGACATTCTTGTTTCAAACCGAGTTGGTTTGTGGTATAATTTGCAACTGAGCCAAATTTAGCCTATTTTATGGGCGTTTGGCTATGGTTTAGAGGTATTAATTTTTCCACTTTGAAAAAAAATGCTAAAAATAGCAAATTTGTGGAAAAATTTAGTTATAATACAAATGCAAATTATACTACAGATTAACTCTTTAGCGTTTGAAATCACCTAAAGGTGTTAACAGATCGGGGCAACTGCCTTTGGCACCCCCGGTATTATTCTCTATCATCACAGTAGTTTTTAAATTCACACTGCATACAAGCAGCTATACTAGCGCAACTTTGTGGAAATAACTCTTGATTTAACATTTTATTAATCTTATCTATCGTGCTATTAAATTGAGCTAAATCATCGTTTTTTATATCAAATATCTTAAATTTAAGATTATTACCGCAAATTAGCATTATCTTAAAAAATGGCTTATTAAAATGTTTACTTGCTAGTTTTGAGTAGGCTATAAGTTGCATTTTAGTCCCTTTATTTAGTATTGGCTTGGTTTGATTTTTAAACTCAGCTACGATTATTTCATTTTGACACTCTAGCACCAAATCTGCTACTCCTTGCATAGATAAATCTTGTAGATATAGATTACTATGTGCTTTTATAATTGGTAGTTTAAATTTAATAAATTTTCTATTTTTAAATAGCTCATTTTGTTTATTATGATACTGTGAGCCTGAATTTACATACTCTGGATATACTGGTTTGATATCGCAAAATGTATAAAAATATAAAATCCTAGGACAAAATACAAACTGTCTAATATGACTAACTAAAATCATCTAAATAATCTCATATGTTTTACTCTCAAAATACTCTTTGGTATAGCCTAAAGTATCATTAAAATCTAAATTTATAGATGTGATAATAGCTTTATCTTCTTTAGTGCAATATTTAGATAAAAGCTCTTTAATAGCGAGTTTTTCAGCTTTGCTTAGCTCCCCATAAAATACTGATTTTTGCACAGCTAAAAGCCCAAAATCTTTTAGTCTTTCAAATAGCTTGGTTCTGTTTTATTATCTTCTATATCGTAACAGATTAGATATCTCATTTACCACCTAAATATATATGATTTATACTTGCTATCACCGCAAAAAAATGCTGAAATTTTATATACTTGGCGTTGGATAATACTTTCTAGGGTAAGCTTTTTGTGATTATAGGTAAGCTTTTTATTTAATGAATTTAGTATATTTGAAGCTATTACTTTTTTTTAATTCTGCATTTAATTCGCCTTTGAGAGATGAGCGAATTTTAATAATATTTCTATCTACTATAAAGCTTCTATACTCCTCCATAATATCTAAAGCCAAAGATGGCTTAGCACTTCGCATAGTATGCAAAACTCCAAAATATGGATTTAATCCGGCATTTATAATGCTTTTATAGATTATGTTTAATAGTATAGCATAGCCGTAATTTAAAGCTTGGTTTGATATTTCGCTGCTTGCCCTTTTAGTACGGTGTTCAAAACTAGATGGTAAAAGAGAGTTAAATTTAAGAAATTCAAAATATTTATGAGCAGCATTAGCCTCAATGCTAAATATATCATTTGTATCTATGATTTTTGAGCTTTTTAGTGTATTGATTGCTTTTTGCATACTTATTAATGTTGCATTTTTTTGTTCGTTATTTTGATTTCTAGAAAAGTATAAAATTGTGGAGCGTTGATTTTTAATCTTGCCGATTATTAACTCTTTGGCTAGTATCAATCCTTTGGCATTATCTTTGGATGAAAATTGCTGTTTTAATACATTTACTCCTTTATGTTCATAAAGTGTATGAGTAGCACTAAATGTATTAAAACTTTGATAAAAAATCTTTATCCCACGCACACTGCAAGCAAAAATTAAATCGCTAGAAATGGTTATGCCATTTGAATTTATAGATATGGTTTTTAATGATTTAAGGGCTATCTCTTTTATTATCTCTTTATTTTGATATATTACTATCCTTTGAGATTTTAATCCTAAAAATAGCCCAAAACTATTAAGAACTAGATGTTTCATCGATTAAATTATCTAGCATTATTTTTTGATGTATAGCCGATGTTTGAGTGCAATATTTGATTATTAGGCTATCTTTTGTATCTTTGATTATGGTTATTTTCTTATCTCTTGGTTTTCCTAGTAGCTCTTTAAATTCACCATTTAAATATTTATCTATAAACTCATCACGACTAGTTTGGTCAAGTAAATTATAATCTCCAATTTGGCTTTTATCAAATTCAACCTCTATATCGTGTCTATTAGCTTGAGAGATTATAAACTCAAGTTTTGTAATAGCTGATGGGAGATTTTTGATTACTAGGAGTTTGTAAATTTGCTTTATATTTTTAGATTTTGATTTAATTATATTTATTATATCTGCTATTTTACAAGGCAGTATATTTTTGCTAAAAAATGGAATTTTGATTATATTTTTACTATCTAAATCTATATATGTTTTAGTAGCTATAGCTGAATTGCTAAGTCCAGCATATCCGCCATTTTGCCTTATAATATAGTTAGGGCTTTTAATTGCTTTTATAGGCAAAGAGTAGATTATACGAGATTTGTTTCTACTTCTTTTGGCTTCTTTAGTATAAAAACACTCTTTAAACAGCTCTTTTATCTCTTGATGTTTTAATATGTTTTTGTCATCTTTTATCTCTATAATCTTGCTTTCATTAGCTTTTAAGATATGGTAGAATTTATCGATATTTTTTGTTTTTATTTTTGTATCTGGTTCTTTTAACTCATTTTTATTGGTAAAAAACATACTACTTTTATCTTTGTCTTTTATAATAGCAAATATATCTTTTCGTATATAAAAAGATAGATGATCATCTAGAAATTTGAGTTTATTTAATAATTTAATATCGCTATCATTAAAGGCTTTAAATAATAGATCAAAAACTTTATGTGTGCTTATATAAAATTTACTTGATTTTAAATCGCTAGTTATTGCAACCTTTTTGCCATTTTCTTTAGTATGCAAAAGCCCAAGGTCAAGCAAGATACTAGCTTCTTTATCTTTTAATATATTGGCATTTTCATAAACTAGCGAATACACACCATCATCAAATAGCTTTTTACGAGCTATTTTATTAGAGTTTAACTCTAGATATTTTTTGCTTTGCATAGTTATCTTATTGCTATACTCTGGCTTAATATGATTATAATCATACTTAAATTCACGCTGACCTTTTGAGTTATTTATAAGTTTGCTATTAGCGTAATAAAATACTATACTAGCATCAATGCAGTGGCTATGGCTATCTTGAATTTTAGCTTTTTGTAGCTCTTTATCTTCTTTGCTTAATTCATTTCTAATTGCACTTACGAGTTCTGCATTAATAAAATTAACGCTAAATTCAAGATTTTGATTTGAACTATTTAGCCTATCTTTTATCTTTTGTATTAAAAGATTTACAAAACGCTTTTGAGTTCCATTGGAGTGGGTCTTGATTCTATCTAGTTTTAGAATTTCAAGTGCTTTGGCAAAACTATTTGAATCTTTATAAAATAGAGCGTGCCTAAGTGCGATCTGTTCTAGGCTACTAAGATTATCAAAATTTGTAAATTTATTAATATTTATCTTTGCCACCTGTGTATCTATAAAATTTTTAAATTCATCAAGATTTTCTACCTTTATTTTTTCATAGATTGAGTCTAGATATTTTTGGTGTAAATTTTCTAAGGTATAGCTTTGATTGCTCTTTTGTAGATTGGCAGTGGAGCTAGCTGGG
This sequence comes from Campylobacter vicugnae, assembly GCF_002139875.1. Lineage (NCBI taxonomy): Bacteria > Pseudomonadati > Campylobacterota > Epsilonproteobacteria > Campylobacterales > Campylobacteraceae > Campylobacter > Campylobacter vicugnae. The sequence goes on along the minus strand of NZ_CP018793.1, from coordinate 1,247,777 downwards.
ATTAAATTTGCTCTAGAATTATATAAGCCTTTAGAACGAGGCAAGATATGATCATACTCACAATTGCTTTCATCTATTTTTTGGCCTGAGTATGGGCAAATTATCTCTTTAGCTTTTTGGCGTTTGCTTATTAAATTTAAGTTGCTAGCACTATTTTCAAAACTAAATTTATTCATCTCTACATTTATAGATATATATGAGATATCTTGCAAGATTTCTGGCTTAAGAGCGGTGCTAATTTCATACGCTAGACGATTTAGAACAATCTCTATTTTGCCATTGATAAGCCTAGCTGAGTTAGATGGTAGTCTAGTGCAAATAGCATTTTGCGAGCCAGAACGAATTAAATTTTCTAAAGTATGACATTTGCAAGTCTTTAAAAATCCACGATTTTTCTCATCGTAGATTATATCTCCTAACTGGCTTAGATAGTTGATATTTGTATTTAAATTGCTTTTATCAAATGGGAGCTTAAACTCAAATATACTATTGTGATTACTGATATTTTGAGCGACTTTTGGATATAGCTCTAGGATTGCTTGGATATCTTTATCGTTAATTTCATCATTATTTAGATTGTGATAAAAGCTATTTTGATAACTCTTTTTTAATTCGTTTAAATTCTCAAAAAACCCTTTATAGCCCCTATTGCCTTTTATCTTATTTTTTAGCATAAATTCTTCAAGGCTAATTACATCATCTTTAGTAATATTTTTACCAAAAAGAGCTGATATAAGCTCATTTTTATTTCTATTTTTATGTGGTGTATTTTTGCCACACGGAATTAATAAATCATTAGTTATTATTCCTTTTTTTGCACTATCTACTTCGTTATAGTATCTCCTAGCAAACTCTTTAAATTCTCTAATTTCATCACTATTTAACCTAAAAGTATCAGCAAATATTTTGCTATTATTATCAAGAGTTCTTGGATATAAAGCTGTATCCATTAGGCTCTCTTTTGAGATATCTAATACTCTTTGTAAATATTTAGCGATATTATTTTCATCTATATCATTAATGCTAATTAACTGACCATTTTCATCTCTTCTTATATGCGTAAAATCATCACTATTTAAAATTTTATAAGTTGAATTTACTAGACTTGGAGTAATTTTGTCAATATTTAGTATTAAAGTATTGCATTTTTGTGGATTTTTATTTTTACGATTTTCGTATGGCGGGATAGTAATTACTGGGTCAATGCTTTTTAGATACTCTAAAGCTGATTTTGTCTTTAAAGAATTTAACATATTTAGTTTATTACTTTTTTGTATATCAGTTATATACTCCATATAGTTGATATTTCTTATTATATTTTTCTTTAGTTTTGCATCATCAAAATTTATATTATCTAGATATTTATTATTAAAATACCTTCTTAAAATTCGAGTTTGGAAATTTGCAATATTTCCAACAAAATTATAAAATTCATCTAAATTATCAAATTTATCAGATTTTTGAATTATAAATTCGCAATCTTTATAAATTAATTCTTTTATATCTTTTAAGTAGCTAATTCTATGTTTGTTATTTTTATCAATTTCATTGCGAATGCTTTGAAGTAGGCTTTGTATATTTTTACTAGCTTTTATAGCTTCTTTATTCTTTTTATCTATATTGCTTAGAATTTGACTTTGAGTTTCTAGTATCTCTTTAATTTCATCATTTGAGTGATCTACAACTATCTCATTTAGAACTTGTTCAAACTCATCTTTATTTTTACTAAGTCCAAATATATATCCATCTAAACTATTTAAAAATTTAACCACATCATCATCTAGGCTTTCATTAAATTCGATATTGTGATAGTTAAAGCCACGATTTTTAAAAAGTCCATAAATCATCTCTTTTTGACTTTGACTCAAGCTATTTATAGGCAAAATCTCATTAAGTAATCTTAAGATAAATCTATCTCTATCATAACTACGCCTAGCATGGCGACGAGCGGTTCTATCGTTTTTAGAAAATGTTAAATTTTTATCAAAATATATATTAAACGCATTTTTATAAACTATAGAATCCTCATTTGTGATAGCGATAAATACGCCATTATTTGCAGCACCCATATCGATATTTATAGATAACTCATTCATAAACAACTCCAACGATATAAACTATTTAGATTTTAATAAAATTTAACTTACAAAGATTTAAATCATTAAATAAGCTTATCAATTTAAAGAAAAATTAATAGATTTAGATTATAACTAATGCAATAAAAATAGTAGCCAAATAAGCTTTATAACATAAAAATAAAATTATTAATAAAATTTAATTTTTAAATTATTTTTAACATAATATTTGATAATATTTTTGATTGTTTTTAGGATGGGATTTGGCTAGGCTATTTTTATTAATTTCACATACATTATCACCTGAGCAGATTAATGATGCTAGAATTAGCCTTGGGGTTAGTAAGATTATCAAATTTGACAAAGAGCTAATGGCTAAATGGATGAATATTCCGCCCAAGATTAGTGATTTGAGCGAGTATTTAGCTGAGTTTAGAGAAGCTTTATTGTCATGTAAAGCTGGGGATTTTATCTTAATACAAGGGGAATTTGGCGCTACATATCATATGGTAAATTATGCCAAAAGTATAGGATTAAAGCCAATATACGCTACTACTGCTAAGGATTCTAAAGAGCTAATTCAAGATGGAATGACTAAAAAAATTTCCATATTTAAACATATTAGATTTAGGGAGTATTGATGGAGATTTTAAAAGAGACTATTGAATTTATAGAGTTTTTAGATTATATTACGATTGTGTTTGCATTTTTTGCGATGATTGGGACTTTTGTTAATTTTTTTTACCGCCGTAAAGACTCTAAGCTAATTAAAATTTATATTAAATTTCCAGATAACTCCACAAGACTAGTACCATATCATATTACTAGACGTAATTTTACCCGTTCTGAGCTATTTGGAATTTTAAGAGCAATTGATAAGGAAGGAAGCTTTAATATTAAATATACATCTACGCCAGAATTTTTTGATGATGTTTTGCAGGTGCAAAAGGGTAAAAGCGATGAGATTACTATAAGGCTTGAAACAGATGATAAATTCAGCTGGGCTGAGATATAGCGTTATTTTAGTATCAATTCCTAATAGCAAGGCGCCATTTTTTATAGGTTCGCAGATTAGAGGTGCATTAGGATATGCGCTAAAAAGAGTTACATGCATAAATCCTAAATTTACTTGTGATAGCTGTTTTGGATCTAAAGAGTGCTTGTATTATGAGTTTTATGAGTTAAAAAATAGTTATCGTAATTATAGGCTAGATTTTAGGCTAGGGCAGGCTGGGTATGAGTTTAGATTGTATCTATTTGAAGATGCATGTAATAGCGTAGCATATATGGTATCAGCTCTATATATTATGCTTAGCCAATATGGTCTTGGAGGGTGTAAATTTAGCGATTTTAATATCTTCGTTAATGGGCATAATGTACTAGAAAATGGAGCTATAATCTTGCCTAATGAGCTAGTAAAAGTGGCTAAATTTGATAATTTTAGCAGCGTGGTTAATCTTAAACTCATCACACCATTACGCATTAAAAAATTAAATCGTTTTATAAGAGATGATAGTTTAGAACTACGAGATATTTTAATCTCTATTTATGATAAAATCCAAAAAATTCAACATCTAAATAGCAGATATGATATACAAACTTCAGCACAAATTACTAATAAAAATCTACGATATTGCGAGTTAAGAAGACATAGCAATAGGCAAAAAGTTAGTATGAATTTAGGCGGATTAATTGGCAATATAAGGATAGAAAATCTAGATTTGCAAAGCTATCAAGCATTAAAACTAGCAGAGATTTTAGGCGTAGGAAAGCAGTGTGTTTTTGGTTTAGGTAAGATTGAAGTGGAGGATATAGATGGAATTTAGCGATATTTTTAATACCAAATTTTTACAAAATCCAATTTTTGCAAATTTAAATAATGAGCTAAGAAATTTGGATATCAATACTATTTTAAGCGATGAGATGAGTATTGTTTGTGGTGATTTTTATGGGATTCAAAGTTTTATATTTGATGGACTTGGGGCTAAAAATGCAGCCAAGGTAATCCGTGCAAAGTCAGCTTTTGTGCAGATTTTTACGCAGATTATTGCTGAGTATATCGCTAGAGATGGCGGTTTGATATTATCAACAAATGCTGGTAAATTTGAGATTTTAATCCATAAGAAGTTAGAGCATATTAAAGATCAAATAAAGTATATACAATCCCAAATAGATGAGTTTTTTATAGATAATTTTTATGGGCTTAGTGGTATGAATTTAGTAGCATTTAGTTGCAAAGAAGATGATTTTAAATCTCCTATAAAATATCAAGAAATGCGAAGCAATATAGCCAAAGAGATTGAAAAAAAGAAATTTAATAAATTTACCCTTCAAACTCGCTCTAAAGTAGTATTAAACTATGATAACTCTATAACCAATCAAACTCTTTGCCCAATATGCAATACTCGAAAAATCGCTATAAATAATCACCAATGCTATATTTGTGATGCATTTATAAATTTAGGTAAAGTATTAACAGATAAAAATACTAAAAGCATAAGCGCAAAAAAACTTCACATAAATTTCGTAGGCGATATCAGTATAGATTTAGATGATAAAATCCGTTCATATGTAGCTAGCAAAGATGGAGTTATTAAAAGCTTTGAAGAGCTTTGTAGTAATGATTTTAACGCTATTGGAGGCTTTAAGGCTGATGTTGATGGAATGGGTGCTTTTATCCAAAATAGTAGCATAAAAGATAGCTATTTAAATTTTAATATGTTTGCTAAAAATATTGATTTATTCTTTTCACTCTATATTCCTCAAATTATTCAAAATGAATTTAAAGATAGCTATGTGGTATTTGCTGGTGGAGATGATCTTTTTATCATTGGACAGTGGCAAAGCACGCTTGATTTAGCCAGACGAATTAGGGCTGAATTTATTGATTTTGTAAAATCAAAAGAGCTTAGCATATCCCTTGGGATTGCACTTTTTAAGCCTAGTAGGCCTGTTAATTATCTAGCTCATCATTTAGAGGAGTTATTAAAAAATTCTAAAAATATAGATGGCAAGAACTCTATAACGCTTTTTAATAGTAGTGTTAAATGGAGTGAATATATAGAAATTTTTGATGAGTTATCAACGCTTATGGGGGATTTAGGCGATGATGATAAGATGGCGTTTTTTTATAGAATTTTAGATATTTGCGATATGAGTAGCAGATTACAAAGCAAATTTAGCCCACAAGATGCGCTATGGCGTTCAAAGCTAAATTATAGTTATAATAGAAATATAAAATCCAAAGATGAAAATTTACTACAAAGTCTAAATAAAAATATTGCTAAATCACCAAAAGCAGTCAAAATGGTAGTATCAGAATTAATATATAAAAGGAGAGAAAATGGATAAAATCGTGCTTGATTATATAAAAGAGCCAAATTTATTTGATAGTGTTGCAAAGAAAACGGCTGAGTCTTTAAAAATGAGCTCTACTCAGATGAGAAGGTTTTATGATTATTTAATTGATCTATTAGTAAAAGCTGATGAGAAAGATTTTAGCGAGATTTTGCCATTTATAAAAATGTTAAATTCAAAAGTAGCTTATGCATACGCTAGAAAGCATGCAACTATCGATTTTAAAAATATGATAGAAACTTGCGTTGCACAGGTAGATAGCAAAGAAAAGCTTATGATTTTTAAGTTATTTTTTGAAGCAGTTTTAGGTTTTGCTAAACGATAGGAGAAAAATATGAAAATAGTATCACTAAAAGGTCAAATAAGTCTAATAACAGGTCTGCATATAGGTGGTGGCGATGATGTTATGAAGATTGGCGGTATAGATAATCAAGTAATAAAAGACACACTAACAAATAAACCATATATCCCTGGTAGTTCTATTAAGGGTAAATTAAGAAGTTTATTAGAGTGGGATAGTAAAGTAGCTGGGTATAATAATGGAAATCCATTTGGTTCAAATTGCTTAAATTTAATTCCACAAAATGATATGGAAAAAGCACAAAATTTAATTAAACTATTTGGCGATAGTGCTAGTGAGTCTAAATTTGGCTTTACTAGAATTAGCATTGGAGATTGCTTTGTAAGTAGCGAATGTTGTGAGCTAACATTAAGTGAAGCTAAATATGAAAATGTAATCGATAGAATTAGTGGAAAAGCTCAACATCCACGCCAAATTGAGCGTGTTCCAGCTGGTATTAAATTTGATTATGATATTAGAATCAAGATTTTAGATGGCGATGATGAGAGTGCTTTAAAGGGATTAGTAACTCGTGGATTGGAGCTAATTGAAAGAGATTATCTAGGTGGTAGCGGCTCAAGAGGTTATGGCAGAGTTGAGTTTAGCAATAAGACAAATTGGTGCTAAGATGAATCTATATCAGTGTCAAATAAAGCCAATTGCCCCATTTGCTACTAAACTCAAAGGCGATACAATCTTTGGTCAAATTTGCTGGGCAATTGCATACAAATATGGCAAAGATGAGCTAGAAAATTTGCTAAATAACTATGAAAATAGGCCATTTTTGATAGTATCAGATGGATTTGCGCCTGGTTTTTTACCAAAGCCAAAAGCTCCAAGCTATATTTTAGGCGAAGATATGCTAACTAAAAAGCAAAATAGAGATAAAATCTGGCTAGATATTACATCTTTACAAAGTGCTAAGTTTAGCCATGCTAAAAGCAACGATGAAGCAAACTATAAAATAGTCGCTAACGCTACAATAAAAAACTCTATCAACTATCTATCTAACACTACTGGCGATGGATTTAGCCCGTATGCATTAATGGAATTTAATATACCTATTACGCAGATCTATTTTTTGCTTGATATTAATCAATTTAGCGCTAAAAAGCTAGCTCAAACATTAGAGTTTGTCTCACAAATGGGTTATGGTAAAAAATCTAGCATAGGCAAAGGTAGATTTGAAATAATCCAAGAGTTATCTCCAGTCTTAGAGCCATTTATTACAAATTCAAGTAGCTTTATGACTCTTAGTCCGTGCGTTATAGGAGGAGATTATGATGAGTGCTACTATGAGCCATTTACTAGATTTGGCAAACATGGTGCTCAATTAGCAGTCAAAAATCCATTTAAAAATCCAATTTTAATGGCTGATACTGCTGCACTTATAACTCCAAAAATTAGTGAGTTAAATAGCATAAAATCCAAAGGCTACATCGGCAAAGCAGTAGCTAATATCTCATCAAGTCAGCCAAATGCCTACTCTCAAGGATACGCCATAATAATATCAGTAGCCAAGGAGATAGGATGAAAAAATATCTGATTAAAGTTCAACCACTTACGCATTTGCATATTGGATCTGGAAGGGAATTTGAGCCGATAAACTACATAATAGATAGCTATAAAGCTAAAACTACAGATGATAAAACGGTTATTAGATACGCTCTTTATGAGTTTGATGAGATGGATTTTTATGCAAATTTAGATGAGAGCGCAAAGGATGAGTTTTTAAATCTTGCAAGCGCTATAGATGAAAATGGGCTTTTAAGAATTTATAAATTTATAAATAAACATAAAGCCACAGCCAAAAAATCCCATTATCACAAAATTGCCGTTGATAAAGCTGTATATGATGAGTATAATAAACGAATCGGCAAGATAGCAAATAAAGAAAAAGGTAATAAAAATGTGATAAATAACCTAGCAATATCTAAAACCTACACCGACCCAAATACTCACAAAGCCTTAATTCCAGGTAGTTCTATAAAAGGTGCCATCTCTACAGCTTATCAAGAGTTTTTATATAATAAATATAAAGATTACGATAAAGTTAAAAATTTAATGCTAGACCCGATTGATAGTAATATTTTTAAAAATCTATTAATCTCAGATAGCACTCAAACTGCTACAAAGATATTTAAAGTCCAAAATTTCAAAAGAAATATAAATAAAGAGGGGCTATCTATTAGACTTGAGCTATTAAGCGCTACAAAGGAGCTTGAGTTTAGTCTAATAATTAAAGATGAAAACAAGCTAAATATATCTGATATCGCACAAGCATGCAATGACCATTATTTAGAGATTTTTGACTCTATTGAAAATGATGCGATATATAGCCAACTTGATGATAAATTTAAAGATATATTTAATAATTTAACAATCAAAGATAATGAGTTTTTGCTTCGCATTGGCAAGCATAGTGGCGCTCGTGCTGTCACCATAAAAGGCAAACGCAAAATTGAAATTAAACAAGGTAAAAACAAAGTAAAAATCGCCGATCAAGAGACAACTATTTGGCTTGCAAATGGCAAACCATTAGGCTGGGTATTATGTAGTTTTGCAGAGATTAAATAGGAAAAAATATGAGATGTATAATCACAATCTTAGGCCTAAGCAATAGCGCAAATGCTAGATATATCTGTAATGATACAGAGATATTAAATCTACTTCCAAATTTAAAAGAAAACAACTCTATAAATACATTTGCATTGCTAAATTTATGTAAAGGCTATGATATTATCCCGCTTTATACAAAAGATTCTAAAATAGCAAATTTAAAAGCCTTATCCAAGGCAAATATAAACTGTGATAATGCATTTGACAAGGCTAGGCAAATTGATGATGTAGGGGATTTTGCTGAGATTTTTAATATCATAAATGAGATTATAAAAGACTATAATGAGGTTATAGTAGATGTATCGCATGGATTTAGGCACTTGCCTATGCTGGTGCTTACTCAATTAATTATCACCAATTTACAAAATAGTCGCAAAATCTGTGCAATTTTATTTGCTAAAGAGTTAGAACAAGGCAAAAGCTATGAGATTATCAATCTTAAAGAGTATCTAGATTTAGCCAATATCTCATATCTACTATCTACATTTGATGATAACTACACAGTAGCAAATCATATCCAAATAGGCACGAAATATAAAGAGCTTTTTAGCGCATTAAAAGGCTTTAGCGATAATATTATGGCGCTTAATATTAAGGAGTTGTTTTCTAGTTTTGCCTCTAGACTTATAGCTGAACTAGACTCAAATTTATTAGCAAATCCAGCTATATATGATTATGCCAATGAGCTAAAGGAGAAAATTTCAAATTTACAAAAGATATATAATGCCAAGCCTGCGTATGAATTTTACTACCATTTAGCCGATGATTTAATAAGCAAAAATTACATTTTATTAGGACTTATCTTGCTTTATGAAGGGGTTCAAGAGTATATATACACCACTATAAAGCTCAAAAATCCAAATTTAATATCCCAAATAGAGCATTACTACAAAGAAAAATGTCAGCGAGATGATTCATATTTGATAAAATCATTTTGTATGAATTTATCAAAACCCAAAGGCTATGATAGGTTAAAAAAAAGAGAAAAATCCATAAATTTAAGCCATAGCGAGTATGAGAGTCTATGTGAGTCATATCACAACATCATACAAATAGATAAGATAAATCAACTATATAAAAGATTAGATAAATTAAGAAACAACCTAGCCCACGCCAACTCAGGCGACTCTATTGCAAATGCTAAATCAAATATTAAAAACCATCAAAATAGCTATAAGCAGCTGATTTTAAAAGTTTAAAGCCATCACAAGCTATTTTGTTGGTATATTATATAAGCTCTTTTGTAAATATAGCAATTAAATTTACCTAGAGTTATCATAAATATTTTTCCACTTTTAAAAAAAAGATCTAAATTTATGTGAATTTGTAGAAATTTTCAGCCAAAATTTGGTTATTTATATATAAAATATTGCTTTAATTTGAATTTGCTTATCTTGATTTATATGGTAGATTCAATGTTTTTTAACTTTTTATTCTATATTTTGATTGTGTGAAATTTCAAAGTGTGGTTTTATGGCTATTTATTGATTTGTATAATTGGCTATATAGACTCAAATGATGAATTTGCGTCTATTACAAACGATATGACCCGATTTAGGGGATTGAAACGAAAGTGCCGTGCATACTTACGCAATTCATTATATAAAATTACAAACAATATGACCCGATTTAGGGGATTGAAACATAATCATAGTATGCCCAGATGGTCTATCGCCAAATTACAAACAATATGACCCGATTTAGGGGATTGAAATACATTAGAAACATTCCAGCTATTAAGTGGTTGGTTGAATTACAAACAATATGACCCGATTTTAGGGGATTGAAATACATTAGAAACATTCCAGCTATTAAGTGGTTGGTTGAATTACAAACAATATGACCCGATTTTAGGGGATTGAAATTTATTATTAAATGTGACTTGACCAGTGTTAAATGTGTATTATAAACAATATGACCCGATTTAGGGGATTCAAACTCATATTAATCACTATGCGATATTAAACAAAGGAGTAAATTATGATATTTATATTCAAATTACTATTTTTTATTGTTACTAATAGCTATTTTAAATAAAATTTTTATGATAGATATAGAGTTAGCACAATATATAGCTATATGCTTGATGGTTTTTTATTACTTTTTTTATTATCTTTTTTGCTATTTATACCAAAAAGAGTTAAAAAGAGCCAAGCAAGATAAGATAAAAAAGCATATGATTACTCAAAAATAGTAATCTAATTGCTATTTATCCTTAGTGCTATCTCGCAAATAATATAAGCCAATTTAAAAGATTAAAATTGTTCTAAGAAGTTATATTAGTTTATCAATATGATGAGTATTAGAGCCTTATTTGGCTCTATGGTTATTTAGCATCCCAGGCTAAGACTGTATTGCCAAAAGCATCACTTAAAACATCACCCATACCCATGATATTATACCCGGCATCTACATAATGCACTTCACCAGTTACACCACTTGCAAGGTCGCTTAGTAGATACATACCGCTTTTACCTACATCTTCTATGGTTACATTGCGTTTTAGTGGAGCGTTGCACTCATTCCAGTGTAAAATCATCTTAAAATCACCAATTCCACTAGCTGCTAGAGTTTTGATAGGCCCAGCACTGATAGCATTGACACGGATATCTTTTTGGCCAAGGTCATGAGCTAAGTAGCGTACAGAACTCTCAAGAGCTGCTTTTGCTATACCCATTACATTATAATGTGGGACAAATTTAGCTCCGCCAAGGTAGCTAAGAGTCAAGATAGAACCGCCACTTTTTAGCACCGGAAGCACTGCACGAGTAAGAGAGATAAGAGAGTAGACGCTAGTACCCATAGCAATATCAAATGCCTCTTTTGTAGTGTTGATAAACTCACCTTCAAGAGCCTCTTTAGGAGCAAAAGCTACAGCATGCACTACAAAGTCAATCTCGCCAAAATCTTTAGCAATTTTATCAGCTAGGCCATCAAGATGTTCTTGATTATTTACATCTAGTTCATAAATTAGCGAACTATCAAGTTCAGCTGCGATTGGTTCTACTCTTTTTTTAATTGCATCATTTAAAAATGTAAAAGCAAGCTGGGCTCCTTGAGCTTTACAAGCTTGAGCAATTCCATAGGCTATACTCATTTTATTTGCTACACCGACTATTAAACCTTTTTTACCCTCTAGTATCATTATTAACCCTTTTTGATAATTTCTAAAAATTTATCAGCATCCCAACTAGCAGTACCGACAAGAACTCCATCGCATGATTTTATTGCCGTGATTTGATCTATGTTGGATAGATTGACACTACCCCCATATAGAAGTGGGGCTGAGCATTTGCTAGATATAAAATCCAAAATTTCAGTTATAAACTCAACTTTAGCACTATTTCCAGTGCCAATCGCCCAGATTGGCTCATAGGCGATTACTAGATTTTCATAGTTTAAATCAATATTTGCTAATTGATCGCTTAGAAATTCTTTGGTGCTTCCATTCATATGAGTTATATCATCTTCGCCAATACAGTAGATAATATCCCAGCCCTTGCTTACAGCATAATCAAATTTGGCTTTTAAAAATGGCTCATCTTCACCTAGAGCGCGTCTTTCGCTATGGCCGATCATTACAGTAGTAATCTCAAATTCTTCTAGCATTTGACTACCAATCTCACCAGTATATGAGCCATTTTGTGCTGGATAGAAGTTTTGCGCCCCTTGAGTGAAGTTAAATTTATCTTCACTCAAAGCAGTAAATGGAGGAAATACAATCACGCTATTGCTATTTTGACTAAGTCCATTACTAAGCTTTTTAGCATAATCTGCATAGCTTTTTTTGGTGTGGTTGCATTTTAAATTCGCAGCATAAATCATAGACTATCTTCTCTTAAAAGTACTCTAACGCCTGGTAGCTCTTTGCCTTCGATTAGCTCTAAGCTAGCACCACCACCAGTAGAGATAAATGTCATCTCATCAGTATCACCAGCACGCTCAACAACATCTGCAGTATCGCCACCACCGACAACTGTAGTAGCAAAGCTTTCGCCTATTGCGTGGCTCATTTTAATGCTACCTTTGCTAAATTTATCCATCTCAAATACACCCATTGGGCCATTCCACCAAATAGTTTGAGCATCTGCAATAGCCTCTTTAAATAGCTTGACACTTGCTGGGCCGATATCTAATCCCATCCAGCCATTTGGTATCTCTTGGACTGGGACATATTTTATAGGGCTATCATTACTAAAGGTTTGAGCAGCTACAACATCTACTGGCAGGTAGATTTTTACGCCTAATTCACGGCCTTTTTTAAGGATATTTGCAGCTTCTTCTACTAGCTCTTCTTCTAAAAGTGAGTTTCCGATATTTTCACCAAGAGCTTTTAAAAATGTAAATGCCATTCCACCGCCGATAATAAGCTTATCTATGCGTGGAAGTAGGTTGGTTAAGGCTTGAAGTTTTCCACTAACTTTTGATCCGCCAGTAACTGCGACAAAAGGACGACTAGGATGGCGGATTAGATTTTGACCAAATTCAATCTCTTTAATTAGCAAAAATCCAGCTGCTTTATGCTCATTATCATAGCATTGAGTTATAGCATGCACGCTAGAGTGAGCTCTATGGCATACACCAAAAGCATCATTTACATAGTAATCAGCTAACTCGCTAAGAGCTTTAGCTAGATTTTTATCATCTTTGGTTTCGCCTTTTTCAAAACGCAAATTTTCAAGCATTAAAATTTCGCCAGCTCTTAATTTTTCTACTTTCTCTTTAGCATCGTGGCCGACTACATCGTGAGCAAATTTAATCTCTCTATCCATTAATCTGCCAAGTCTTTTAGCAACTGGTAGTAAAGAGTATTTCTCTTCATAGCCATCTTTTGGGCGGCCTAGATGACTAGCTAAAATTACAGAACAACCTTGATCTAAAACATATCTAATTGTAGGTATTGCAGAGCGTATGCGTCTATCATCTGTAATATTGCGAAACTCATCCATAGGAGTATTAAAATCACATCTTATAAAGACCTTCGCACCTGGTGTAAAATTTATATCTTTGACTGAAATTATTTCGCTCATTTTATTTCTCGCTTATGAATTTTGCCATCTCTACTAGACGGTTGCTATATCCCCACTCATTATCATACCATGCCATTACCTTGATCATATCTCCACATATTACTTGAGTTAGATCAGCTGCTACTATACTTGAGTAGCTTGAAGTGTTAAAATCTCCACTTACTCTCTCATCAAAATCTACTGCCATAATTCCTTTTAAGCTACCTTTGCTAGCTTCTACAAAAGCGTTATTTAACTCCTCTTTTGTTACGCTTTTGCCAAGTACAGCTGTAAGATCAACTATTGATACATTTGGTACTGGTACTCTAATGCTTTGACCGTGTAGTTTGCCATCTAGGCTAGGCATTACTAGCTTCATAGCTTTAGCTGCACCTGTGCTAGTTGGAATCATATTTACCGCTGCAGCTCTAGAGCGTCTAAAATCTCTACATTTTACATCTACTAGACTTTGGCCATTTGTGTAGGCGTGAATAGTAGTCATTAAACCCTTTTGAATACCATAAAGATCATCTAATACTCTAGTTACTGGGCCAAGACAGTTTGTAGTGCAGCTTGCGTTTGAGATGATTGTTTGACCTTCGTATTTATCAGTATTTACACCTAGTACAAATGTAGGAGTATCATCTTTTGCTGGGGCGCTCATTATTACTTTTTTAGCACCTTTTGCGATATAGGTTTGGCATTTTTCTTTTGTAAGGAATTTACCAGTACACTCTAGTACTACATCTATTCCTCTTAAATCCATATCATTAATATCTCTTGTGCTATATACTCTAATTTTTTTACCATTAACTGCGATATAATCATCATTTATAATCTCTACATCTTGATTAAATTCGCCATGAACTGTATCGTATTTTAGTAAGTATCTAGTCATTTTGCGTTCAGCAGTGTCATTTATAATGCATAACTCATACTCTGCTGGGTTATTTAGTATAATTCTAGCAGCGCATCTACCTATTCTTCCAAAACCGTTAATTGCTATTTTAAGTGCCATTTTTATCCTTTTTGGGTATAATTAGGGCTAATTTTACTAAAAAAAAGGTTAAAAAAAATTGAATATAGCCATTTTTGGAGGAAGTTTTGATCCACCGCATTTTGGCCATGATGAGGTGGTAAAATCTGCACTTAAAAATTTAAATATCGATAAGCTGATTATAATTCCAACATTTTTAAATCCATTTAAAAGCGAATTTGGCGCTCCACCAAATTTAAGGTTGCAGTGGTGTAGGGCTTTATGGGAAAATTTAAGTCCAAAAATTATAGTAAGCGATTATGAAACTAGCCAAAATAGAGCAGTAGCAAGTATCGATAGTGTAAGCTATTTTAAAAATAAATTTAACGCTAGTAGAATTTATTTAATAATCGGTGCTGATCAGCTTAATAGCTTGCATAAATGGCATAGATATGATGAGTTAAAAGCATTGGTAAGCTTTGTTGTAGCGTGTAGAGATGATATTAAAATAGATGAAAATTTGCAAAAACTTGATATAAATGTTAAAATCTCATCTTCAAAAATTAAATCTGAGCTAAATTTCAAGCAGGTTCCATCTGCTATTTTAAGTAGTGTTCAGAGTTTTTATAAGGATAAAAATGCAAAATAGAATAGATAGAATTGTTAAGCTTTTAGATGAAAAAAAGGCTGAAAATATCGAAGTTATAGATATGCAAGGAAGGGATTATTTAAGTAAATTTGTAGTTGTAGCCACTACTTTGGCTGCTCGTCATGGCTTTGCTTTGCTTGATGATTTAAAAACAGAGTTAAAACCAGCTGGTGAGAATTTTTTAGGTGTAGAAAGTAGCGATGATTGGACTGTAATAGATCTTGGCGATATAATGATACATTTAATGAGTGAAACTTATAGAGCTAAGTATAATATAGAAGAGTTTTTAAAAGAGTTAAGCACAAAAGCTAATTAATTTAGATGATTATTAAACACAAGGGATTGGCTACCCTTGCTTTGTTTAATTCTCCATTATATCTTTGGCTTTAATTCCCATTAAATTTAATGCTACCTTGATGCTTAAAGCCACAACGCTAAAGAGCTTTAATAACTCATCTTCATTTTGACTTCCTACTACTCTATTTTCATTGTAGAATTTATGAAAACTTGCGCTAAGTCCCTTTAGATAATCTGGGATTTTATGTAGGCTTCTTTGGTATAGTGCATCTTCTAAAATTTCAGGCATTATGAGTGCTTCAAATAACAGATTTTTACCATCATCGCTTAAATTTGCTAGTGATACATTTGCTACATCTTCAGGCGATTTACCAGCTTTGGTAAAAATTTGATTTATTCTAGCGTGAGCGTAGTTAATGTAAAATATTGGATTTGAGCTATCTTGTTTTTTAAGCTCATCAATATCAAACTCAAGACTTGAGCTATTGGCTTTAGAGATAAAGATAAATCTCAATGCATCACTTCCAATCTCGGCTAATATATCGCTCATTAGCACTGATGTGCCAGCTCTTTTGCTCATTTTAAATGGTTTGCCATCTTTTAATAGACTTACCATTTGCATTAATATTACTTCTAGCTTATTTTCATCATAGCCAAGGAAGTTAATAGCAGCTTTTAATCTAGCAATATATCCGTGGTGATCGGCTCCCCAGATATTGATATATGTATCAAAATCATTGGCAAATTTGACATTATGATAGATAATATCACCAGCTAAATATGTAGGGCGACCATCGCTTCGCACTACAACTCTATCATTATCATCGCCAAGTTTTGTAGAGGCTATATAGGTTGTGCCATCTTTTTTATAGATTTCTCCACTTTTTTCTAAGCGTTGAAGGGTTTGGTCTAGCTTATCATAGTATGATTTTTCACTTGCCCAACTCTCTATAAATATTCCAGCATCTGCTAGATCTTTTTTGATGATATCAAGTACTATATCTTTACCAAATTCAGCCAATTCAAGATTACGACTAGGCTCAAAAATATCTTTACCAAACTTCTGATAAGCTGCATGAGCCAACTCATCTATATATTCGCCTCTATAGTATTTCTCAGGGTACTCTACAGTTTCATTAAATATAATTTCACGCGCTCTAAGAGTAATAGATGTACCTAGTAGATCTATTTGATTGCCAGCATCATTGATATAGTACTCAGTATGTATGCCTATACCGATATGTCTAGCAACTCTAGCTAGTGTATCACCATAGACTGCACCACGCACATGTCCAATATGAAGAGGTCCAGTAGGATTAGCACTAATATATTCTAAAAATATATTTTTAGGATTTTTAATCTCTTTAGAGCCAAATTTTTCTGCACTTTTTAGCGCATCATTAGCCAAAGAGTCTAAAAATTCACCACTTAGCTTAAAGTTTATATATCCATTTACAGCACTTACTTCATATTTTGGTGAGTTAAATTTAGCTGCTAACTCACTTGCTATAATTACAGGTGATTTTTTAAGCTCTTTAGCTAAGCTAAATGCAAGTGGCGTAGCATAGTGAGCTAAAGCTCTATCTTTAGGCTTTTCTACAACGACTTGATGTCCTAAAATAGCACTAATTTCACTTTTTAGAGTATCTTTAGCACTCATTAGGCACTCTTTTGAGTTTCATCTTTTTTAACTTCAGTTGAGTCTTGAGCCTTCTCTATTTTTTCTAGTGGGGTATCATCTTCCATCTCTTTTTTGAAACTTTTAATACCTTTACCCATACCTTTTGCAAGTTCTGGAATCTTTTTTGCACCAAAAAGTAAAACAATAATTGCCAAAACAATCAACCAGTGACTTATACTCATACTACCCATATTTTTCTCCTTAAATTAAATTTCGAATTTTACCTTAATAATCTTAAATTTAGCACTCACTCCAGCTCTCTATAACATCATTTAGATTAAAGCTTTGAGTTTTTGAACTAAGCGATATAAAGATTGATTTTAATCTCTCATATGAGCTATCTAGGTCATCATTGATGATTAAATAGTCATACTCGCTTATATAAGCTATCTCAGTAGCTGCATTAAATAGTCTATTTTCTATAGTTTGTGCATCATCGCTGCCACGCTTTGTAAGGCGTTTTTTAAGCTCGTGCCTATCTTTTGTAGTTACAAAAACCGAAGTGATAATATGGCTATATTTTTTCATAGCTAAATGATAGCCTTGAACATCTATATCAAATATTACTATTTTGCCATCTTTTAAGGCTTTTTCTACCGGTTCTAAGCTGGTGCCATAATAATTTTTATGTACATTTGCCCACTCTAAGAATTTGCCCTCATCAATACCTTTTTGAAACTCATCAACATTAATAAAGTGATAATTTACCCCATTTTGCTCACCATCTCGTGGCTCTCTTGTAGTGCTAGAGATTGAGAAGTAAATATTATCAAATTCGCTTATCAGGCGTGATAAAAGCGTGCTTTTACCACTTCCACTTGGGCCGCTGATTATTAGAATTTGACCACTCATTGCTTGCCTTCAAAACTTATATTAATATTAATGTTGATATCTTTTAGCATATCTTTGAATGCACCAGTATTTAAGGCTTTGCCTAATTCTTGACCAATTTGTGTAGCTAGGACTTGAGCTAACTCATCTTTGTTTATATTTGAGCTATCTGTGGCTACTATTTCTTCTTTAGGCTCTTGTTGCTCTAGTATATCTGCAGCTAGAGTTTGAGTAGGCGTAGTATCTTCATGAAGTGCTTCTTTAATAGCAGCCTCATCTATCTCATCAATTGTACTAGCCTCATAACAGCTATTTAAGCTGGCAATTTTTGATTCATTTTCTACCATTTGATTTACACTCTCTTCCTCATAATCCATATTATCAATCTCATCAAGCATATTGCTTAGTTCATTTAAATTATCTGTATAGTCTAGATCTGAAATTTGCATAGGATCTTGGACTTCTTCAACTTTGATAGTAGGCTCAGATTTTTCATCTAAAGTACTCTCTTCATCTGGCAACTCATCAAAGGCAGATATATCAAGCTTGATATTTTCATATTCGCTAGTTATATCTTTGATATTTTGAGATTTTGATGTTGATTCTTTGATATCTTTAGATATATCTATCGTCTTAGCAACTTCATCTATCTCTTGTGATATCTTATCATCTTTATTAGTATCGCTTTTTTGAAATTCGCTAATAGTCTCAAAGCTGACAAATTCTTCTTTTTTATTATCTGCTACAATTAATTCATCATCAACCGGATTGATTTCATCGCTTAATTCTGTAATGCTATCATCTATCTTTTCAAACTTATCATCAATTTCGGCAAATTCGCCACTAACTTCAGCAAACTCATCTGTTTTGGCTATCTGATTAGATTGGGTAGTTTGATCTATTTGGCTAATATCATCAAATTCTTCAATAAAATCATCGCTAACTTCGCTAATCTCTTCTAACTGCTCTTTTATCGGCTCTTCTTTAATCTCATCTATTTGAGTAATCTCTTCAAGCCCTTTATTAAGGTCTTCTACATCTTCAGTAAAACTAAGCTCTGTATCATCAAATTCATTAAATTCATTTTCTACAAATTGATCTTCCATATCATCAATTTGATTTAATAGCTCATTGCTATCTAAATCATTAAAATCACTCAACTCATCATTGCTAGAGCTAAAATCCATCTCATCAATATCTTGAATTTCACCAAATTTATTACCAACTTTAATATCGTTATCAACTGGGATTGGCTCTTTTTGTGGTGGTTGTATATCTTGAGTTGTATCTTTTAAAATTACTTTTATAATATCGATAAAATCAGTTGGCAAAAATGGCTTTTGTAGTATCTCATTTTGAGCTATATCATATTGATTAGATTGATTTCTAGGGATTAAAAATAGCTGGTTTTGAGCATACTCTAGGTAATTTACTTCGCTATTATAAAGCCCACTATCGCATATGATTAAATCAGCTTCATTATCAACTATAGTTTCTAAATTATCAATCTCAACAAATTCATATCCAAGCTTATTTAAACTTACACTTGCAAGCTTTGAAACTGCTGGGTTATTATTTAGCAAAATTACCTTCATAGACTACCCCTTAAAAAATTTACACTATTTTACGCAATTTTTCATTATGTATTGCTTTATTTAGTAAAATAAACTTGGCAAATCATTCAAAACTCTCATCATTAGTGTTGTAAAAACCTTTACAATCACTGCTAATATAGCCATTAACACTACAAATGCAATAGTAATCTTAATAGGAAAACCAACAACAAGCAAGTTAAATTGCGGCATTGTCTTCATAAGCATTCCAAAGATTAAATCCGACATTAAAGTAAGCGCTAAAATAGGAAATGAGATAATAAATCCATATAAAAAGAGATTTACCATTCCTTGTGCTGCATATTTAAGAATATTTTGTTCAGGATAAAAACCACCAAGTGGAATAAATTCAAGACCATAAGCTAAAAAATATAAAACCAAATGATGTCCATCAAATAATAAAAATGCTAGTAGAACAATTAAATTTAAGATATTTGAGATTAGTGGGGCGTTTATACCGCTTTGAGGATCGATCACAGTTGCCATAGAAAATCCCATAATCATTGATATCTGCTCACCTGCTAGCTGAACTGCACCAAAAACTAGCATCAAAAGCACTCCAGCACACAATCCAAGCATAAGCTCAGATAGGGCCTCTAAAACTAAATATTGGATATTTAAGCTATCTAGATTAGCTAAAGGAGTAGCTAGTGGAAATAGATAAAGTGCTAATATAAATGAGAGTGTAGCCTTTATAACAACCGGAATTTGTATATGGTTAAAAAATGGAAAAAACACCATTAAAGCACCAGTTCGCACAAGAAGTAAAAAAAATGTTACCACATTTTCTTGTCCAAGATAATTTACAAATTCCACAATTCACCTAATTTATTTATAAATTATAATACTTAGTTTTTATAAAATTTTGGCTTAATATTGTAGTAAAATTTGAATTTTATAAGAAATTTGATTTAAAATTGTTTTGCTATATTTTTTAGATTTTTGTATTGAAATAAATTTAAGCAATAATTAATAAATTAAAGATACCAAGAGATTTTTCTTGGTATCTTTTGTTAGAGTTAGAATTTTTTCTTATTTACATCTTCTAAGATATTATCAGAAATTTGATTTACTTTAGCAGTTATAGTATTAGTATCATTTGCCACAGTAACATTATCTTGAGTTACACTCTCTAGTTGGGCTATAGCTTCATTGATTTGAGCGATACCTTGAGTCTGTTCTTTTATAGATTCGCTCATTTCAGTTACACCTTGAACTAAAACATTTACATTTACTTCGATTTCGCTTAGAGATTTTCCTGTTCTTTCAGCTAGTTTTCTTACCTCATCAGCAACAACAGCAAAACCTCTACCATGCTCACCAGCACGAGCTGCTTCTATGGCTGCATTTAGCGCTAATAGATTTGTTTGGTCTGCAATATCTTTTATTACGCCTACTATGTTTTTGATATCTTCTGCTTGTCTGGCTACTTCAGTTGTTCTATCATTTACGCTACTCATAGAGCTTGATATCTCCTCTATGGCTGCTGCTGATTGCTCTAGTGAATTAGCTTGAGCGTTTGAACCATCAAATAGTCTTTGCATTGACTCTTTTAAATTTTCAGTTTGTTTAGCTAGATCTTGAGCATAGCTAGCAGATGAGGTTAGCATTTTTCTAATCTCTTCACCTAAAATATTTGTAGTAGTCTCTACATTACCTTTAGCGCCCATGATTTGAGTAGTAAAATTTAGATTTTTATATGATTCAAATACTCTATGAATCTCATTCATATTGCCACCGATTCTAGCTTCTAGTACATTTAGCATATTATTTAGTACATTTTTAAGCTCGATTAGCTGAGGGTTATTTGGATTTTGTTTGATTCTTGCTGTTAGGTCGCCATTTTCTACAGATTTAGCTGTATTAGCTGCCTCACTAATAGCCTCAGCATCTTTTTGTAAGCCTTGTTGAGTTTTTAAGATATTAGAGTTTATTGCTGATGCCATTGTGCCAATCTCATCATTTGATGTAGGCGGTATAACATTTGGTGCACGCTTTTCTTCGTGGTTGATATATTTAAAGAATGCTAAAAGCAGTCCAGATAGACGGCCAAGTCTAGCAGTAACTAATCTATTAGTAATCATATAAACACAAACAAGAAGTATAATAAGCACTACAACTGACACCCCAATAATCTCATATACTAAGATACGCATCGGTTTTTGAATCTCATCAAGTGGAGCATTGACAAACATATACCAAGTTCCAAGCTCGCCAATAGAAAATGGAGTGACAATTGCCTTGGTTGCTTCACCACGGATAGTGTAGTATTCATCAATTATAGTTACGCGTTTATTTTGAATCGCTTCTAGGGCTAATTTGGTTGTAGGGTTGGTATTAAACTCACCTAGTTTTTTACCCCAATACTGCGGATTGTGATGAGTAGCTAGTCTAGATTCTGCACTTAAAATGTAGCGTACATCGCCTTCAAATAGACTAAATTCTTTATTATCTAGATATGTAGTCATATAATTTAGATTATACATATATCCTACAACACCAAGCAATTTACCATTATTTATTAGTGGATAGGCTATATCAGTTGCAAATACATCTTTTCCATTTATATTGTAGTGTTTAGGCTCGCCAATTACGGGCTTTTTAGTTGTTATAACATCTTTAATAGATGTATCAGCTAAGAAGGCTTCAGTAGTTTTATATACCTCTATTCCGTTTTTAAGATTGCGATTTGTATCTACTAAAAATAGTGCAAAGTGATTATCTTTAGTTATATAATCACTATTTTTAAAGCTATCATTTGGATCTAGTAGATAGATATATGCATATTCAGCATAACTAGATGAATCAAATGAGGCACTTAGATCTTCTATGGTATCGTGCATATTAGCATGATGGGAGCCAAGATCAAAGCCAATGATATTAGCAGTAGATTTAGTGAGTGAATCCATCTCTCTAAAAATGGATAGAACATGCTCAGCATAACGATGACTAGCTTGAGTTAGAGTGATGTCAGACTCGCGCTTCATCACCTTTGATACATTATTGCCAATTAGTATAGTAAGGGCAGTTAAGCCAACAAAAACTACAGCGCCAACAATTAAAGATATTTTGGCTCCTACTTTAAGATTTTTGAAAAAGTCCATGATAAACTCCATGTATATAAAATCAATTATATTATACTCCAAATTTGGGATTTTGTAGAGCCAATATAGCGAAAATTTACAAAATTATCAAAATTTATTTTAGTTTGATTATATTTGATTATATCAATTTTAGTTATTTATTATAATTGAAGCTATAATAGAGCAAATTTGCAAATTTGCTCTATTATATAAATTTGAATATATTTTTATTTTCTTGGGCAGCGTTTTGCAAAGTCATCTGCAATTTCATTAAATGTAACCCATCTAACACCTTCAAATTGCTTAATATGCGAGATAATTCTCTCATGCATTAAAAGCACTTGTGGTCTGCCACTAACATCTGGATGAATAGTCATACCAAATACTGCATAATCCATATTTTGATAAACCCAATCAAACTGATCTATCCACATCTGACCGATATCTCTAGGACTATGGAAGCCAAAGCTATTTGGTGATTTTTTGATAAACATCATTGGTGGAAGATCATCTAAATACCAGTTAGCTGGGATTTCTATTAGGTCAGTCTCTTTGCCTCTAACTAATGGTTTCATCCAATCTTTTGCTTCGCCACTATAATCAATCTTTGTCCAGCTATCACCAACTCTTACATAGTATGGAGTAAAGTCATTATGCATTAGACTGTGATCATATTTTATACCATGTTTTAGCAGTAGTTCATTTGTGATATTGCTAAATTCCCACCATGGTGCTACATAACCGCTTGGTTTTTTACCAGTTAATTTTTCTATTAATTCTATACTTTTAATTAGTACATCTTCTTCTTGTTTGGCACTCATTGCGATAGGATTTTCGTGTGAGTAACCATGAGCACCAATCTCATGACCAGCATCTACTATCATTTTCATCTGTTCTGGAAATGTCTCAATGCTATGGCCTGGGGCAAACCATGTAGCTGGAATATTATGTTTTTTAAATAAATTTAAAAGTCTAGGAATTCCTACCTCGCCAGCAAAAAGTCCGCGTGAGATATCATCTGGACTATCTTCACCACCATAGCTTCCTAACCAACCAGCAACAGCATCAATATCTACGCCATAAGCTACTAAAATTTCTTTTGCCATTTTCTCTCCTTTATTTGGAATTTGATTTTTTAAATTTCTTGATATCTTTAAGATATGGTATTGTATCTCTTTGAATCTTTACTTCAGATAGATCTATACTTGCTATTACAGCACCAGCGCTATTATCAAGCTGGCTTATTATATTTCCTTTTGGGTCTATGATTTTGGAGTGACCATAAAACTCTAATAGCTCACCATTAATTTCAGATATATTTGATCCACAAGAGTTACAAGCGATAAGAAAAGATCCATTTTCTAACGCTCTAGCACGACTAGCTAAATCCCACGCATAACCTCTAGCATTGCCAAAAGCTGATGGATATATTAATAAATTTGCGCCATCTAATGCTAATTTTCTAGCAATTTCACCAAAACCAATCTCATAGCAAATTCCAATACCAATTTTTACTTTTTGGTTATTGATTATTAGGTTAAATAGCTTTTGTTTTTTGCCACGTTTAAATCTTTTGCTCTCATTTTGCCATAAAAAAATCTTACGCTGTTTGCCTATTAAGCCATCTTTGCTAATTATAAATGCAGTATCATATGTATTTTTGCCATCTTGTTCTACCTCACAAGCGACAATAAAGCAATCTCTTTGAGTAGCAATATCAAATAAAGTTTTATATCTTTGGTCTTTTAATGCATTTTTATGACTGCTTAAATCAATGCCAAATTTACTCTCATCAGCACAATAGCCGCTTAAGCTAAGCTCTGGCAAGACAATAATGCTAGTATCATTAGGCACAGAGTTTATCAATGCTAAAGCAGAATTTAGATTAGAGTTTATATCATCAGTGATGGAGTTAAACTGTAGTGCAGCTACGCTAATTTGACTCATTTTACCACCTTTTATTTTTATCATTATATCATTATGATGGATATAAATTGACAAGATTGAATCAAATTTAAATAAATAATTGGTTATATGTTACTTATGGTAACTTGATTAAATTTGTTATCTATGTTGATAAAATTTATATCCAGCAAATAGCATTAAAATAACAACTGGTAAAATAATACCA
Organism: Campylobacter vicugnae; assembly: GCF_002139875.1. NCBI lineage: Bacteria > Pseudomonadati > Campylobacterota > Epsilonproteobacteria > Campylobacterales > Campylobacteraceae > Campylobacter > Campylobacter vicugnae. The sequence goes on along the minus strand of NZ_CP018793.1, from coordinate 1,223,116 downwards.
AGCTCAGCCATAATAGCGCCATTTATACTAAAGCGAATAAGTAAAAATAGAACACCCCAAATGCAAAGTGAGATAAAAATCGCCCCAAAGCTTGCAATTGCAAGACTAGCAAAACGCCCAGTAACAGGCATATAATAGTATAAAATCAGCACCATAAATGGAGCAAAAAGTGGAAAAAATATCATTGAGTATAATACAGATTTAATTTTAGCTATATTGATGTTTTCATTTTTAAGTGTATTAATAGAATCAATGGCATCTTTAATAGAGTATAGATTGTCTTTGTTTTTAATATTTTCTATTATGCGTGGGCGAAAGCTATTGGCTATGATAATCTCATCTTGATTGCTGCTTTTTAATCCACTACCACCTAGTTTTATATCTTGTGGTAAAGTAGTGATTGTATTATCTTTTAATCTCCAGGTGCCATCTTCATAGCTAGCTTCTTTGGCTGTGATTTGCGATAGAATTTGGCTACCGTTCATATCAAAAATTCGAATATTTGTAGCATTTTGCTTATCACCAAAGAGCTTATCAATGTATATAAATTTATTCTCAAATCGCAAAAATATCCATTTAGTAGAGCGTTCAAAGCTTTGAAAATCTTCTAGCGACTCTTGGCGTTCTTTGGAGTAGGCAAATGGAGTATAACAAAGCCCAATATAACCAATACTAATTATAAAAGAGATGATAAATATAGGCATTATAAGTCTATTTTTGCTAATTCCTAAAGCATAAAAGCTTACTAACTCATTAGAGCGAGTTAGATTAATCATAGTAACAATTAAAGCTAAAACCAACGATATAGGCAATACATAATTTATAGAAATAAGTGCAGTAAGACTAACATAAATTAGTTGTAAATTAGCACTAGTTGGGAGATTTTTAAGATTGGTAAGTGTGTCAATAACGACATAAAATCCAACTAAAGAGATAAATATAATAAAAAAATATTTCAAATATATAAAAGCACTATATCTAGCAAAAAGCTTCATCTAAAATCCAAATTTATTATTAATGTGGCAAATTTTATCTAAATATACTTAAATTTATGGTCAAATTTTGGCAAAATTTTGGCTAAAATTACGCTTTTTAAAGAGAAAATTATGGTTAGATTAATTTTATTTATACTCTTTGTAGTTTTGTGCGTAGTAGTTTTATCTAGTATTGATAGGCAAATTATAGATAGACTAATGAGTGAGTATAGCAAACTTAGCTGGGTGATTTATATTGGATGTTGGATATTTTTGCCTATATTTTTGTTTCCAGCTGGAATTTTAGCTATTGGAGGTGGAGCAGTTTTTGGCTTTTGGGAGGCAATTATTTACACGATGATAGGTGTGGGGATAAACTCAGCTATTATGTATTTTATCTCAAGATATTTTACTCAAGCTTTTGATATGAATAAATTTGAGTCTATTAAAAACAGATTTTGTAGTGATGAATTTGCTTTAGTGTTGCTATTAAGGCTTATACCAGTTATACCTTATAATATTGTAAATTATATGGCTGGGGTGATGAGATTTAATTTTATTAAATTTATAACTGCTGGAGTGCTTGGTAAATTTATTAGCGCGGTACTATTTATAAATTTAGGTAATAATATTACAAATTATCAAAGTTATGAGTTTTGGCTTGCTTTGATATTGGTAATTAGTATGGGTATGATAGCATTTTGGATTAGAAAAATTTTAAATAGGAGAGCTAGATGAAGATTGTATTAGCTACAAATAATATGGATAAAGTTAGAGAGATTAAGGCATATTATAATCAATTTGATGTTATTGCACTTGGGCAGATTTGCCAACCTTTTGAGATAGAAGAAAATGGTAATAGTTTTTATGAAAATGCGATGATAAAGGCTCGCACGGTATATGCTAAGCTAGTAGATTTAGGTCTTGAAAATGAGTGTATAGCACTAAGCGATGATAGCGGAATAAGTGTAGAGGCTTTAGATTTTAGGCCTGGAATATACTCAGCTAGATATAGTGGAGAGAGCGCAACAGATGCAAGCAATAGGGCAAAATTAATCACAGAACTAAATAAGCTAGGGCTAAGTCAATCAAACGCATTTTATACAGCATGTATTGGTATTTGTTCTAAATTTGGCGAGTATGGCGTTCATGGATTTATGCATGGCAAGGTGATAGATAAAGAGCTTGGAAGTAGTGGGTTTGGTTATGATTTTATGTTTATTCCTAATGGTTTTGATAAGACAGTAGGACAACTTGATGAGAGTATAAAGCTTGAGATTTCACATCGCTCTAAAGGATTAAGATTAGCTATGCCAGTACTTAAGGTGCTAAGTAGGTATTATTAAGCAAATTTCTTAAATTTAATATTTAATCATAAATGAGTTTTAGCTAAATTTGGCTATAATTACCAAAAATTCAGACAAAGGATAAAAAATGAGCCATATTTTAATTATTGGAGCTGGTGGAGTAAGTCAAGCAGCAACAGTAAAATGTGCGATGAATTCAGATATCTTTACCAAAATTACTCTAGCAAGTCGCACTAAAAGCAAATGCGATAAGATTGCTAGATTTATTAAAGAAAATGTAGGCGTAGATATTGATACAGCTGTAGTAGATGCTGATGATACAGCTGCTGTTGTAGAGCTTATTAAAAATGTTAAGGCTGATTTATTATTAAATGTTGCACTTCCATATCAGGATTTAACTCTTATGGACGCATGCTCACAAACTCAAATTCCATATATAGATACAGCCAACTACGAACACCCAGATACAGCTAAATTTGAGTATAAACTTCAATGGGCTAAAGATGGCGAGTTTAAAACTGCTAATACAATGGCGCTTCTTGGTAGTGGGTTTGACCCAGGTGTTACTAATGTATATTGTGCTTATGCTAAGCAGTATCTATTTGATGAGATTGAATATATTGATATTTTAGATTGTAATGCTGGAGATCATGGCTATGCATTTGCTACAAATTTTAACCCAGAGATAAATTTAAGAGAGGTAAGTGCAAAGGGTAGATATTATAAAGATGGTAAATGGATAGAGACTGAGCCAATGGAGATAGGTTTTAGCTGGGATTATCCAAAAATTGGACCAAAAGATAGCTATTTGCTATATCATGAAGAACTTGAAAGCTTAGTAAAAAATATCCCTACATTAAAGCAAATTCGTTTCTTTATGACATTTGGTCAAAGCTATTTGACACATATGAAATGCTTAGAAAATGTAGGTATGCTAAGGATTGATGAGGTTGAGCATAATGGAGTAAAAATTGTACCAATTCAGTTTTTAAAGACACTTTTACCAGATCCTGCAAGCCTAGGTGCTAGAACTAAAGGCAAAACAAATATAGGTTGCGTAATTACTGGAACAAAAGATGGCAAACCAAGAAAAGTATATATATATAATGTATGCGACCATGAAGAGTGCTATAAAGAAACTGGTGTAGGTGCTGTAAGCTATACTACAGGCGTTCCAGCTATGATAGGTTCTATGATGGTTGCTAAGGGTATTTGGAGTGGAAATGGCGTATTTAATATGGAAGAATTTGACGCTAAACCATTTATGGATGAGCTAAATAAACAGGGTTTACCATGGGAGATAATAGAGATGGCTCCAGATGAGACTAGATTAATCAAGGAAATTTAAGCCAAATTTGGATAGAATCTCAACTTTTAAACTCAAAATAAGGAAAAGCAATGAAAAAAGATATACATCCAGAGTATGTTGAATGCACAGTTAGCTGCGCTTGCGGTAATACATTTATTAGCAAGTCAAACAAGCCAGAAATCAAAGTAGATATCTGCAATGCTTGCCACCCATTTTTTACAGGTAGCGAAAAAATCGTAGATAGTGCTGGTCGTGTAGATAAATTTAAGAAAAAATACGGAATGAAATAATCTTTTGCTCTACTTTCTTCCTACGCCAATTGGCAATTTAGATGATATCTCAAAGAGATGCCTGGACATCTTGAACCTTTGTGATATCATAATCTGTGAAGATAGTAGAGTAACTAAATCCCTTATAAACCTTCTAAACACAAAATATAATCTAAATATAAATCCATCTGAGTTTTACTCTCTTCATACTCATAACGAAAATGAGTTTTTTGCTAAATTTGAAGCTAGAAAGCTAGTAGAAAATATTGTAGTATATGTAAGCGATGCAGGAATGCCTTGCATTAGCGACCCAGGTGTTTCTTTGGTTGAATTTGCTCAGCAAAATGGTATAAATTACGAGGTATTAAGTGGAGCAAATGCAGCACTTTTAGCCGTAGCAGCAAGTGGAATTGTGCAAAAAGAGTTTACATTTTTAGGGTTTTTACCAAATACTGGCAGAGATAGAGAGTTAGCGGTGCAAAATGCATTAAATTCGGCCTATCCAGTAGTGATATATGAATCACCAAAGAGAGTCTTGCAGCTAGTTGAAGCTATTGCAAAGCTAGAGCCTAAACGGGAGATTTTTGCTATTAAAGAGGCTACAAAAAAATTTGAAGCTAAATTTAAAGATAACGCAAAAAATCTAGTAAATATACTAAAAAATGTAAATTTAAAAGGTGAATGGTGTATAGTCATAGCAGACTCAAGTGTAGTTGCACACGAATCAATCACTATATCTGATATAGATGAATTAAATATCCCACCAAAACAAAAAGCCAAATTGCTATCTAAACTCACTGGCAAAAGTGTAAAAGATATATATGCTCAACTAACAAGCAAAGATTCAATTTGAAATTAAATATTTAAAATTTACTAAATTTGATTTTTATTACTAAAAATAAGCTAAAATTTAAGGGCTTTTAGATACTATAAGCGCTATGATTATCTATGGAAAACAGCTATTTTTACATTTGTTAAAACATCATAAAGACAAGCTCGAAGAGATATATCTAGCAAAAGAGGTTCAAAAAGATATATTTAACCAAATAGCAAAAGTCGGCCTAAAAATACAAAAAGTCGATAATCAAAAAGCCCAAGCACTTGCGCGTGGTGGCAATCACCAAGGCTTTTTAGCAAAGGTAAAAGATTATGAGTTTGCTACTTTAAATGAGATTAAAAAGTCTGATTATTTAGTGATTTTATATGGTCTTAGTGATGTGGGAAATATTGGAGCAATAACAAGAACAGCTTATGCTTTAGGTGCTGGAGGTATAGTTATTGTAGGTAAAAATGAGAATCTAGCAATGCAAGGAGTAGTGCGTGCTAGTAGTGGTGCAGCATATGAGTTGCCAATTGCTTTATGCACTGATGGGTTAAGCTTTATAAATGAGCTTAAGCAAGTTGGATTTAAAATTTATGCAGCAAATGCCGGAGGCAAGAGTGCTAAAGAATTTAAATTTGAGTCTAAAATTGCTTTAATTATGGGTAGTGAAGGTGAGGGGATACCAAATAAGGTATTGCAAAAATGTGATGATATCCTGGGTGTTAATATGCGTAAGGATTGGGATAGCTTAAATGTCAGTGTGGCATTTGGAATATTATTTGATAGGATTGTAAATGGCTAATAATGGTATAGAAAAACTTTTAGAAATGGATCTTAAAGAGGTTACAAAGCATACTCACATTGAGACTGAGTATTTAGAGTATATGTGTGAGAGAAATTATGAAAAGCTTCGCAAATTAAACGCTTCTGGCTTTGCTAAGATTTTAAGCCGTGAGTATGATTTAGATCTTCAAAGCTGGATAGATGAATATAATGAATATTGTAAAGAAAATGGCTATGTTGATAATTCAAATTTTACAGTAGCACCAAAGATTCCAGCATACACACCAAAAAGCGATAACAGCAAAACTTTAACTATAATCTTAATTTTGGCTTTGATGGTTGTAGCTGTTGTTTGGATGGTTAAATTTACCAATATTTTTGATAGTATAAAATTACCAAGTTTTGATAAAAATCAAAGCGTAAGCTATTCATCTACTACAGTAGTAGAATCTGCTAAAGAGAATTTAGAGACAATAACAGAAAATATATCAAAAGCAGTAGAAGAAGATAAGAATACAACTACAGAAAATAATGAAACTATTGCAATCTCAAGTGATAATAATACTACTAGCAAAGTAGAGTCAAATTCTACTACTCAAAATATACAAATACAAGCTCCACAAGTAATGCAAGCCGATAAAATAGCTAAAATTATCCCAACAAAAACTATATGGATAGGCATAAAAGATATAGATGGTAAAAATAAAAAATCATACACAACTAAAAATGCTTTAGATATAAATTTAAGCATAGATCAACTTATTCAAACAGGCCATGGTGATTTTGTGCTTGAAGAAAATGGCAATGAAAAGAGATATGAACTTCAAAAGCCTTTAAGATTTGTAGTAGAAAATGGGGTTATTAAAGAGATTGGTTATGCTGAGTTTGTTAAGATAAATAAAGGCGCTCAATGGTAAGAGGATTATTTCTCTTTTTTATTTTTACTTTTAGCTCTTTTGGTCTTGATCTGCATAGCAATATCAAAAGTATTATCTCAGAGCAAAATTATGCTTTAAATAGAGATAAGATTGATCAAATATTTGCTGTAGAATCTGAATTTATAGATAGTAATGGCAATCTAAATTATGCCAAAATCACAAATGCTCTAAGGGTAAATTCGCTATTAAATCTTAGCTATTCACAGCCTATAAATTTAGAAATTTCATTTTATAGTCCAACTTCTGATATTTTGATGTTTAAGAGCGTATCTGAGGCATTAAAGAGTCTTGGGTATTCATATTTTTTAAGTAAATCTTTAAAGAGCGATACCCAAGGGATTGTTTGGCAAATAACGATGAACTCAAGATTTATTCTTGATCCTGGCGCATTATATAAAGAGCTTAGTAAAAATTATATATTTATTAAAGATATAAAGCGTGATGGGCAGTTTAGCTTTGCATATAGCATTGATGCTACTAAAGCCGTGCTATCTACTCATCAATATATTAGTGATATTGAGTATGATCTAAATAAGCCGCTTGAGCCATATTTTTTAAATATTAGCAATAAAAGTGAAGCGCTGATAAAAAGCTATGCATCAGATAGATGGATATGTGTTATAAAAGTGCTTGATAGAGATTTAAATTTGATTACGCAGATTAAATCAGATAAACCAGAAAAAGAAGTATATATTAAATTCCCACCAAATTCATACTATATGCTTATAGATGACGCATTTAGTTTAGAGAATATTAAGCGTGGATTAAAAATATATATAAAATCAAATTAAGGAGTTGTTTATGTTTGATGAGATTAGATTTAATACTATTGAAAGATTGCCAAACTATGCATTTGCAGAGGTAAATGCTATTAAGATGGCGGCTCGTAGAGATGGTGCTGATATTATAGATTTTTCTATGGGAAATCCAGATGGTAGAACTCCTCAACACATAATTGACAAGCTTTGCGAAAGTGCTATGAAGGATAAAACGCACGGTTATAGTGTTAGTCAAGGTATTTATAAACTTCGTGTTGCGATATGCAATTGGTATAAAAGAAAATATGGCGTAATGCTAGATCCAGAGACCGAAGCAGTCGCAACTATGGGTAGCAAAGAGGGGTTTGTGCATTTAGTTCAGGCTATTATCAATCCTGGCGATGTAGCTATTGTGCCAGACCCAGCCTATCCGATTCACACTCAGGCTTTTATTATAGCAGGTGGAAATGTAACGAAAATGCCTCTTGTTTATAATGCAAGCTATGAATTAGATGAGAATAAATTTTTTGAAAATTTAGAACATGCTATAGAAGAGAGTATTCCAAAACCAAAATATGTTGTAGTAAATTTTCCTCATAACCCAACTACTGTTACATGTCAAAAGAGCTTTTATGAGCGTTTAGTAGATATGGCTAAGCGTGAGAGATTTTACATTATTAGTGATATAGCATATGCAGAGCTAACATTTGATGGGTATAAAACTCCAAGCATATTTGAAGTAGATGGTGCAAAAGATGTAGCTGTGGAGTGCTATACGCTATCAAAATCATATAATATGGCTGGCTGGCGTGTTGGCTTTATATGTGGAAATAAAAAGCTAGTTTCAGCACTTAAAAAGATAAAATCGTGGTTTGATTATGGAATGTTTACTCCAATTCAAGTAGCAGCAACTATTGCACTTGATAGTGATCAAGACTGTGTTGAACAGATTAGACAAACATATGAAAGACGCAGAGATACGCTTATAGAGGCATTTAGTGCAGCTGGTTGGGATATTGCAAAACCTAGAGCTAGTATGTTTGCTTGGGCAAAATTACCGCCACAAGTAGGAAATATAGGAAGTAAAGAGTTTGCTAAACAGCTCTTGACTAAAGCTTGTGTTGCTGTAAGTCCTGGAGCTGGATTTGGTCAAGCTGGCGATGAGTATGTCAGAATCGCATTTATAGAAAATGAAAATAGAATTCGCCAAGCTGCAAGAAATATTAAAAAATATTTAAAAGAAGTTCAATGAAGGTAGCGATATTAGGCGTTGGAACAGTAGGGGCTGAAGTTGCCAATGTGCTTATTAAAAATAGCGATTTAATAGCCTCAAGAGCTGGAGTTAGTATAACTCCAGTAGTGGGTGTAGTAAGGGATTTATCAAAGCATAAAGACTCGATAATTCCACTAACTGATGATATAGATAGCGTAATAAATAGAGATGATATAGATGTATTTGTTGAGCTTATGGGGGGAATTGATAAGCCTTATGAAATAGTAAGCAAAATTCTAGAACGAAAAAAAGCAGTAGTAACGGCTAATAAAGCTCTTTTAGCCTATTATAGAAATGAACTTGAATCACTTGCTGGTGATACGGCATTTGGATATGAAGCTAGTGTAGCTGGTGGGATACCAATCATAAAAGCCTTAAGAGAAGGATTAAGCGCAAACCATATTCAAAAAATAATGGGTATAATGAACGGAACAAGCAATTATATTCTAACAAATATGATGAATAGTGGAGTGCAGTTTGACGAGGCGCTTAAAAAGGCTCAAGAATTAGGTTATGCTGAGGCTGATCCGACTTTTGATATTAGTGGATTTGATACTGCACATAAGCTGCTTATATTAGCTAGTATTGCTTATTGCGTGCATGCTAAACCTGAAGATATAATGATAGAAGGTATTAGCGAGATTAGTAGTGAGGATATATATTTTGCTAATGAATTTGAGTACGCTATTAAACTATTAGCCATTGCTAAGCGAGGAGAAGGTACTTTAGAGCTTAGAGTTCATCCAGCATTTATTAGCAAAGATAAGATGCTAGCAAATGTAAATGGGGTAATGAATGCTGTAAGTGTCGTAGGTGATGCAGTTGGAGAGAGCTTATTTTATGGTGCTGGTGCTGGTGGGTCTGCTACGGCAAGTGCGGTTATAAGTGATTTAATAGATATCGCTAGAGAGATTAGAAATCCTATGCTAGGATATAAGGCTCCACTAGAGTCCGCACCATTAAAACTTCTAAAGCCTAGCCAGATTAGAACCAAATATTATTTAAGATTAAAGGTAGCTGATGAGGTTGGGGTTTTGGCTAAGATTACAAATTTAATGAGTCAAAATAATCTCTCAATTGATAGCTTCTTACAAAAAGCAAAAAGCAAAGATGAAGGGTGTGCTACCTTATTTTTTACTACGCATACTTGCTTAGAAGCTGATATGCTAAAAGTTATTAATAGCTTAGAAAATGAGAGCTTTATCAAGGCTAAGCCATTTATGATTAGGATTGAGAGTTAATCTTTGGGTTTAGCTGAATATCTTTTTGGTCATGAAGCTGAGAAAAGTGCTGCTAAATTTTTATCAAAAAATGGCTATAAAATACTCAATTTAAACTATAAAACCAAATTTGGAGAGATTGATATCATTGCTAAGCGTGATTCAACTCTTCATTTTATCGAAGTCAAGGCCTCGTCCAAAGATTATCAAACCATCTATAGAGTAACACAATCTAAATTGGAAAAAATTATAAAAGCTATAGATTTTTATATGTTAAACTCTAATTTAAATTTGCCATATCAAATTGATATAATCTGTATAAATGGTCAAAATATAGAGCTAATAGAAAATATTACATACTGATTAAATATCTCTTTCATTTTTTTAAAATTTAATAATTAATAAAAATTATTAACTTTTATATTTTATAATAAGCTCTGATTTGATGAAGTTTGAGTTACCTAAAATTATATTTGTTAGTTTTAGTTTAACTTTTTTAATGTATAATTTTATTGTAAAACCATAGAAGGAGATAAAATGGGTAAATATATCGATTTAACAGCTGAAAATTTCAATATCGCTAAAGAGGGCGTTGCTCTAGTAGATTTTTGGGCTCCATGGTGTGGACCATGCAGAATGCTAGCTCCAGTAATTGATGAATTAGCTGAAGAATTTGATGGCAAAGCAAAAATCTGCAAAGTAAATACAGATGAGGTTCAAGATCTAGCTGTAGAGTATGGCGTACGCTCTATTCCAACTTTACTATTCTTTAAAGATGGAGAGATTAAAGAGACATTAATTGGCGCTCAATCTAAAGCTGCAATTGCAGATAAAATCAATTCACTTTTATAATTCAAAGGGGCTTTTTGCCCCACTACTTTAACTCACTTCAAATCAAATCGTACTATATTAAAATTAAATTTATTTTTATGTAATATATCTATGATATTGTATAGATATAAATTTAAAATAAGGAGCAATTATGTTAGATGTAGCTATAATCGGTGGAGGTCCAGCAGGTCTTAGTGCAGGACTTTATGCTACTCGTGGTGGATTGAAAAATGTAGTAATGTTTGAAAGAGGTATGCCAGGCGGTCAAATTACAAGTAGCTCTGAGATGGAGAACTATCCTGGCGTTGCTACTGTTATGGATGGTATGAGCTTTATGGCTCCATGGCTTGAGCAATGCACTAGATTTGGATTAAAACATGAGATGGCTGGCGTAGAAAAAGTAGCTAAAAATAGCGATGGAAGCTTTACTATCACTTTAGAAGGTGGCAAAACTGAACAAGCTAAAGCTGTAATCGTATGTACTGGTTCAACTCCAAAAAGAGCAGGATTTAAAGGAGAGGATGAATTCTTTGGTAAAGGCGTTAGTACTTGTGCTACTTGCGATGGATTTTTCTATAAAAATAAAGAGGTAGCAGTCTTAGGTGGTGGCGATACAGCGATTGAAGAAGCAGAATACTTATCTAGAATTTGTTCAAAAGTATATCTAATCCATCGCCGTGATACATTTAGAGCAGCTCCAAGTTCAGTTGAAAAAGTTAAGAAAAATGAAAAAATCGAACTAATCTTAAATGCTGGAATAGAAGAAGTTTATGGAGATAGCACTGCAGGGGTAAAAGGCGTTAAAATCAAGCTAGCCGATGGAAGTATAAGAGATTTAGTAGTGCCAGGTATATTTACTTTTGTTGGGTTAAATGTAAGAAATGAAGTATTAAAAGATGGCGATAACTTTATTTGCGATATCTTACCAACTGGCCAGGTAAAAGTAGATCTAAAAATGCAAACATCAACTCCAGGTTTATTTGCTGCAGGTGATTTAAGACAAGATGCTCCTAAGCAAGTAGTTAGCGCAGCTGCTGATGGTGCTGTAGCTGCACTTAGCGCTATGAGCTATATTGAGAGCTTACATTAATTCTTAAGCCACTTGCCCTAGCGAGTGGCTCTTTTATAAAAATTCAATTTACTTATATCAAATTTTTATCTTTTTTTAGCTAAAATAAAATCTTAATTTATCCAAAAAGGGCGATGATGATTCGTATAGGTTTACACGGTGCAAGCGGTAAGATGGGAAGTGAGATAATCGCAAATTTAAAAGGGCTTAGCAATGCAAAGTTATCAGTAGCATATACTATAGAGCCTATGAGCGTAGATGATGGTGTGATAGTAACTGATAAGTATGATGTTTTATTTGATAATAGCGATGTTGTAATCGATTTTAGTATCGCAAGCGCGTCGATAAATCTTATAAATTATGCTAGAACCAATCCAAAACCACTGGTTATAGGTACTACTGGATTAGGCAATGAGGGAGCTGAGCTAATCAAACTTGCAAGTGCTATGATGCCAATACTTCAAGCTACAAATATGAGTTTAGGCGTAGCAGTGCTAAATCGCTTAACTGAGATTGCTAGCAGAGTGCTAAGTGATTTTGACATTGAGATTTTAGAGATGCATCATCGCAATAAGATAGACGCTCCAAGTGGTACAGCATTGACACTTGGCGAACATGCTGCAAAAGGTAGAAATTTAAGTTTAGCAAATGTTAGAGTAAGCGGACGAGATGGAATGGTAGGAGCTAGAAACAAAGATGAGATTGCTGTAATGGCTTTGCGTGGTGGTGATATCGTTGGACGCCATACAGTGGGATTTTATAACGATGGTGAATATATAGAGTTAAATCACACCGCTACAAGTAGAGCTACATTTGCTAAAGGTGCGATAAAGGCTGGAATTTGGCTAGCTAATAAAGAGCCAAAATTATATACAATCTATGATGCTTTAGGAATATAATATGTGTGCAATAGTTGGAGTAATCAATTCAAAAGACGCAGCAAAAACAGCCTATTATGGGTTGTTTTCTATGCAACACAGAGGTCAAGAGGCAAGCGGTATAAGTGCAAGCTATAATCATCAGATTAAAACTATTAAAAATAGAGGTTTAGTAACTGAAGTTTTTGACAATAATAGTTTTGAAATATTGCAAGGTCAGATGGCTATAGGCCATAATAGATATTCAACTGCTGGTAGCGATAGTGTGCTAGATGCTCAGCCAGTAAGTGCAAAATACTCTTTAGGCGAGATTAGTATCGTTCATAATGGAAATTTGATTAATAAACACGAAGTTAGAGAAAGATTGATAGAAGATGGTGCGATATTTCAGTCAAATATGGATACAGAAAATATCTTGCACTTAATAGCAAAAAGCAAAAAAGAGAATTTGCAAGATCGTATTATTGAAGCTTTAAAGCAGATTGTAGGTGCGTATTGTCTGCTTATTTTAAGTCGCTCTAAGATGTTTGTAGTACGCGATCCATATGGGATTAGACCTCTTAGTATTGGAAGATTAAAAGATGGTGGTTATATTGTAGCTAGTGAGACTTGTGCTTTTGATTTAGTAGGTGCGACATATGTAAGAGATGTAGCACCTGGAGAGATGATAGTATTTGAAGAGGGCAAAAGCGCCTTTAAAAGCATAGAATTATTTGAAGCTAAAGACCCTAGATTGTGTGCATTTGAATATATATATTTTGCTCGTCCTGATAGCATGATAGATGGTAAAAATGTATATCAAATTAGAAAAAAATTAGGAGAAATTCTAGCTGATAAATCTAGTTGCAAAGCTGATTTTGTAGTGCCTGTGCCAGATTCTGGTGTTCCTGCGGCATTAGGATATGCAGCTAGAAGTAATATACCATTTGAGATGGCAATTGTAAGAAATCACTATGTAGGTAGGACATTTATAGAGCCAACTCAAGAGATGAGAAATCTAAAAGTTAAATTAAAACTAAATCCTATGAGCAGTGTTTTAAATGGCAAAAGCGTTGTAGTTATTGATGATAGTATCGTGCGTGGTACAACTAGCAAGAAAATAGTAGAACTATTACGCAATGCTGGAGCTAAAGAGATACATATGAAAATTGCTGCTCCAGAGATTAAACATCCTTGTAGATATGGTATTGATACGCCAAGTTATGAAGAATTAATAAGTGCTAAGATGGATGTTAATGAGGTTTGCAAATTTATTGGTGCTGATAGTTTGGAGTTTTTAAGTATTGATGAATTGGTATGTGGCCTTGGCAATGAGAGGAAATACTCTTTAGTTAGCTTTGATGGAGACTATTTTATAAGCTAAATTTAGTCTATCCTTATTTTAAGGATAGACCCTATATATGTATAAAAATATCCTTTATATAATTTTATAATTTTGGAATTAAATTTGCTTATTAAAAATTTATATTTTTAATATAAGGAGCAGGTATGAGAGTTGAAAATTCTTTTTTAAATATTGAGTATAAGCAATCAAAAAATAGCTCTTTAAATACGCAAGGTGACTTTCAAAAAATACTTGATGACTCAAATCCGCTAATAAAAAAAGTAGGCAATGCGTATGCTCTAAATACAACTGGCGGAATGGAAGAGGCTTTTTTTGTGAGTGCGTCTATGTGGGCTGCTGCTGCTAGAGATAGTGCTATTACAGATACTTCAGTTGCTAGAGATGAATTTGCATTAAATAAATTAAGTAGCATTGATAGAAGTGCAAAAGCTGATGCTTTAGAGATGATGATAAGGGTTTTGGGTGATAAAAATACAATCCAACACCATGTCAGCTCACCATTAAGCAAAGCAGAATTTGACTCGCAAAAACAAGAGACACAAAACTATCTAAAAGATATTTTGGCTAAAATTTAAATTGTTAAATTTAGATATTTGGCTATATACTTAAAAATATTAGTAAAAATAGTGTTAAAAATTGCATTATGTAAGACTCTTTTGATTAGAATTTGAATCAAAGGGTCTTTTGTTAATAAAATTATTAATTTGTCGGTATAATGGTGATGATAAAATAGATATTACTATGATATAGATGCTATAAAAATCTTAAAGAAAGTAGTAAAATATAAGGTGCTAAGATTGATTTTGATATAAAATATAAAAAGCATTTGCATTAGCAGTAGTGTCTTTATAGCAATTTTTATCTTGTTTTGATTATGAAAACTTTGTTAATTTTATCTAAAGTTTAATATATTTTTATTATATTTATAGTTGTAATGCTTAAATTTGAATTATTAAATAGAATAATTCAAATTTATAATGGGTAATTACTTAAAAAATAATTACCCGCCACCTACGAACTCTACAATCTCGATTTTCATACCATCTTTTATTGTAAAATCGCTCCAATTAGCTCTTGGGATAATCTGCATATCCACTTCAGCAGCTACTTTGCTATCTTCATAGCCTTGTGATTTTATAAGATCAGCAAGAGTGGAGTTGCTCTTGATAGTAATGGAATTTGAGTTAAGCCAAATTTGTATCATTTCTCATCTAACCCATAAGCAGCTCTATACTCTTCATAGCTACCTTTAAAATCAACTATTTGGCCATCGCCTTTAAGGTGTAAAATTCTATTAGCAAAGGCATCTATTAATTCTCTATCGTGGCTAACACAGATACAGCTACCACTAAAGTTATATAACGCTTCACCTAAAGCAATGATAGCCTCTAGATCTAAGTGGTTATTTGGCTCATCTAGTATGAGTAAATTTGCTCTTTGAAGCATTAGTTTTGATAGCATTAATCTATGCTTTTCTCCACCGCTTAAACTTCCTACTTCTTTTTCTTGCTCAGTTCCGCTAAATAGCATTCTACCAAGGCATTTACGGATCTCATCTAGGTCTTTATTTTTGCTATCTTGTAGCCACTCATATAGTTTTAATGTGCCAGTAATTTTATTTGAGCTATCTTGCGCAAAATATCCTAACTCAATTGTTGCTCCAATATGCACCTTACCGCTATCTGCTTCTAGCTCACTCATTAAAATCTTGCATAAAGTAGATTTACCTACGCCATTGGTTCCGATGATTGCAATTTTATCACCTTTATTCATTTTAAAATTAAAATTATCTAAAATCACATTATCATCGAATTTTTTATTTATTGCAGTTAATTCTATTAACTCATTGCCAATTTCACGATTAGTTCTAAATAAAATACTAGGATCACGACGGCTAGATATTTTAATCTCATTTATTTGAAGTTTTTCAAGCTGTTTGGCTCTACTTGTAGCTTGCTTTGCTTTACTAGCATTGGCACTAAATCTAGCTATAAATTTTTCTAACTCTTCACGCTCTTTTAGCTTCTTATCACGCTCCATTTCAGCTTGTTTAGCGACTAAATTTGCAGCTATATACCAGTCGTCATAATTACCGCTAAATTCTCTAATTTGCTTAAAATCAACATCTAATATATGAGTGCAAACTCGGTTTAAAAAGTGTCTATCGTGGCTGATGACAACTAGAGTTCCTTCGTGATTGATTAGCTCTCTTTCTAGCCATGCAATTGCATCGATATCAAGGTTATTTGTCGGCTCATCAAGAAATAATATATCAGGTTTAGGAAATAGTACTTGAGCTAATAAAATCTTAACCTTATCGCTACTTTCAATTTCGCTCATTAGTTTATCATATTCATGCAAACCAAGAGAGCTTAAGATCTTTTCTATTCTGGTTTCATACTCATAGGTAGGATCTTCTTCGGCAGTGATGATCTCAAGTTCGCTAAGGCGTTCATTAATCTCATCAGTAAATTCCTCGCTTAAATAGAGCTTTTCTTTCTCTTTGATTGTATCATATAGTCTTTTGTTTCCCCATAAAACAGCATCTTTTAAGGTAAAATTTTCAAATGCAAATTGATCTTGTCCTAAGACGCCAATTTTTTTGCCTGATTCTATGATGATATCACCGCTAGTGTGTTCTACTTGAGAGCTTAAAATCTTTAAAAATGTAGATTTTCCAGCACCATTGGCACCTATTAAGCCGTATCGATTGTGTGAATTTAGCTTTAAATTAACATCTTCAAAGAGTAGCTGAGAGCCAAAACGGTGTGTTAAACCTTTGATTTCAACCATTACTATTCCTTAATGCAAGTCAGCATTTAGCTTAATAGCTCTTTTACTAATGCTAGCTGTGATTTGGCCTGTTTGGCTATTTTGGCGATAGTGAATTCCATTTAGATTTGCTAGTTCAAGTGCTTTATATATCTCTTTATCAAATTTAAACCCTGGATTTACTTTTTCAAGAGCCTCTTTATCGCTTATATATATTTTTGTACCTTCAAGAATTGCTATACCAGCATCTATGATACAATCATCGCCAAGAGGTACGCCAGTTACTGAATTTGCACCTAAAAGACATCTTTTGCCTACGCTAATTGGATTGCCATTTGTGCCACTTAGTACGCCTAAAATACTTGCACCGCCGCCTACATCGCTTCCATCTCCTACGCTTACAGAGCTTGAGATTCTACCTTCTACCATTACTGGTCCAGTTGTTCCAGAGTTGAAGTTGATATATGAAGCGCCTGGCATTACTGTTGTGCCTGGTGCTAATACTGCGCCCATTCTGACTTTTGCGCTATCTAGTATTCTAGTATTATCGCTTGGTATTATGTGATTTAAGTAGCGTGGGAATTTATCTACGCTTACTATATTTGGATACCAACCTTTCATTTTTAACCAAATTTCATTCTCTCTTAAATGGTCTAGTTCGTGTGGATTGCCATCGCTATCCCAAGCTAAATTTGGCAATAGGCCAAAGGCTCCATTAAGATTTAGTGATCGAATTTCGGCTTTATTTAGTGATAGTAGATATAGTTTTAGATATACAGCCTCAACGCTTTTTGGTGCATCATCGCTATATAAAAATGTTACTACAAACTCAACATCGTTTTCCATCTCGCCATCATTTAAAATCTCATCTATTACGAGTAGATTTTGGACATTTTTATGCTTATCACCTTCGCATTCATCTAATAAAAAATCAAATACATTAAGCGCATCAGCTGTAATGGCTGAGTTAATCGGTGCTACAAATTCGCTCCCGCTATTATCGATTTTTATACCATTTTTTTCAATTGCCCAGCTTAATACAGCTGCACTTCCGTAGTTTTCATTCATATTTACTACTGCGTAATTTACGCTGATTGTTTTGGCTGATTTTCCTTTAATGCTTCTACCTATTGCAAATGCAATTGGGTCTTTATAGCCAGCTTGAGAGCGAATCTCATCGGTAAATTTTTTTAAGTCATCTAGATTTTTAATGTTCATATTTTTCCTTTTTTTGAATTTAAATCGACTCTTTATCCATCATATCTTTATAGCTACTTAGGGCATTTTTACGCTCTTGTAGGTAGCTGCCAAGTTTTTGCTTATTTTGTTCGAAAAATAGCTCAAAGTCATCTTTATTTTTTATTTTTTCTTCACCAAATTTATCTAATAGAACATTTGAGCTGCCAACTAATATTAGATATTTTTGGTTTTCATAGTTTAGTAGTACTACTTTGTTTTGATTATCTAGAGGTTTTTCATATATTACATCTATACTCTCATCATTTAAATTCCAATTAAAACTGCTATTTGAAATAGAATTTGTAACCTTTTGCGTAGTTATTTCAAATGGTTTAGCCTTTGAAGTTATTGTTGATGTTTGGGTTTGATTGGTTGGTTTAACGGCTTTTGTTTTTAGATTTTTTTTGATATATTTAGTTTTTATATACATAGAAAATACAAATATTGCAAAAAGCACTAAAATCACAATAATATATTTTGTATATATATCATCGCCACTATCTTTTTTGGTTGGAATATTAGCTAGTGATGTAGGCTGTTCTTTTGGCGTAGAGGTCTGTGCTGGCGTGGCGGTTACTTGCTTATTTGTAGTTTTAGCTTGTGGTGTTATGCGAATTCTAAGGCCAAATTTATCACTAGTTTTAGACGCTATGATTGCAATTGGCTTAGATGATTTAAGCTCTAAAGTTGCTAAATTATCCGCTGAAGAGAAATTTATATTTTGGAGTATATTTGATTTTATCTCTTTGTTTATTTTATTTTTTATTGTTAGATTACTTAGGATAATCTTTGTGATTTGGTCGCTATTTTGTTGTTTGATAGTGCCACTATATGGCGCATCAAAGCTTAACATAATATCTACTCTTTCATCTCTTTCATATATATTATGAGTAAGCAAATTTACAGCCCAAAGCGGGATAGCCATAATCATTAAAAGCCAAATTTTCATAATTGCTCTCTTTTGAAGTATTGGATTACAGATTTTGAGTCTAGTATCTCATTTATACGGATTGCAAGGTTTTTTTCATAGACCATTACCTCACCTTTACCAAATATTCTATTATTTATAAATAGCTCTACGCTCTCTCCAGCTGGCTTTTCGAGGTCTATGACTGAGCCTACATCAAGCTTTAAAAGCTCTCGCACGCTAATTGTTGTCATGCCAAGATCGCTGATAAACTCTACTCCAATATCTAAAAGCTCATCATAGCCATGAAATAGCCCATTTGGGCTTAAATTTATCTCGTTCATGCTTTTTTGTAGCCTATTTTAAATGTTTTATTTTTTATTTTAAAAATTTGAGATTTTTCAAGTCTTACTGGAAATTTTTCAACTTTACCTAAAAACTCAGGCGTACCAAGTTTATAAACTCCGTTATTATTATCGCTTAAAAGGTGCTTAGCATAACCTACTATTTGATTTGCAACTTCTCTGCTTAAATCGCCTAAATCAGTCTTTTTAGCCTCTTCAGTGTTAAATAGTTTATCTACAAAAAGCTCTAAAGTCTCTTTTTTAAAATATAGATAAAATTGAAACTCTATATCATCTTTATATAATGGAATACTAGCACCATATAGGTCTTTTCCTAGACTTTTTCCCTCTTTTATCTCATAACCAAATACATCAGTGCAAAAGTGTCTAGTAGCATAGTTGATAGCATTTAGCATCATAATCTCCTTAAGTTTTGGTTAGTATTATACAAAATTTAACTTTAAAAGAGATTATTTATAAAATTTTAGCTAAATTTAATCCCATAATTGGTTTTAAATTTAGCTATAGTAGTCTTATTATTCAAATAATTCTTTGATCTTTTGATGCGCTGTAGTTGGATTAAATTTGCTTGTAATCTCTACAATTTTTGTGCCTATAATTGCGCCATCTGCATACTCTTTAGTCTTTTTGACATCATTTGAGTTTTTAATCCCAAACCCAACTGCAACTGGTAAATTGGTATTGTCTTTTATAAACTTAATCATATCTTTGAGTCTATCTAGTGAGCTTTGTTCTCCACCTGTTACGCCAAGAGAGCCAACAGCATATATAAATCCACTAGAGCCGCTTAGAATCTCTTTTGAGCGTTTAGTGCTTGTAGGGGCAATAAGGCGAATTAAGCTAATGCCATATTGCTGACATTTAAGAGCAAACTCGCAGCTCTCTTCATAAGGCATATCAGGTACTAAAATTCCACTAATACCGCACTCTAAACTTTGGCGTAAAAATTTATCTTCGCCATAAGCTAAAATAATATTGTAATATACTAAAAATACTAATGCTTTAGAGGTTTTAACATCTTTTAGCATATCAAAAACTTTTGTTGTATTTACTCCGTTATTGCATGCTTGAAATGCTGCATTGGCTATGAGCTTGCCATCTGCTAAAGGATCAGAGTAAGGAATACCAATCTCAATTATATCAAGCACGCTATCATCAAGTGAATTTAAAAACTCTTTGCTGTATTCTAAACTAGGATATCCAGCTACAATGTAGCCGATATTTGCTTTTTTGTCTTTAAAGGCATTTGCTATCTTATCCATATATTGTTCCTTTTTTATAATCCATTATAGTATGCATATCTTTATCTCCTCTACCACTTACATTTACTACAATATTTGAGCGTTTTTGCAGCGTAGGACATAGCTTATCTAAATAGGCTAGGGCGTGTGAGCTTTCTATGGCTGGAATTATACCTTCAAGTTTTGATAAGAGTCTTAAAGCATTAATGCACTCATCATCGCTAACTGCGTAGTAGCTTACTCTTCCTATATCTTGCAAGTGTGCATGCTCTGGCCCAACACCAGGATAATCTAGCCCAGCACTGATACTATGTACTGGTAAAATCATACCAAATTCATCTTGCAAGACTATAGTTTTCATTCCGTGAATTATCCCTTCATTACCTTTAGTTAGTGTAGCGGCGTGATACTTTGTCTCAATTCCTAGCCCTGCAGCTTCAATTCCGATTATATTTACACTTGGGTCATCAATAAAGGCTGAAAATATCCCAATAGCATTGCTACCTCCGCCAACACAAGCGATGATATAATCAGGTTTTACACCTTTTTCTTCTAGCTGAGCTTTTGCCTCAGAGCCAATTACAGTTTGAAAATCTCTAACAATCTTTGGATATGGATGAGGTCCTACGGCTGAGCCAATTACATAAAATCTACTTTCAATCTCATTTACCCAAGCTTGAATAGCTGCAGTTGTAGCCTCTTTTAATGTACCAAGTCCATCACTAATAGGCACTACATTTGCACCTAAAAGCTCCATTTTATAGACATTTAACGCTTGACGCTTAGTATCGCACTCACCCATATATACATCGCACTCTAAACCTAAAAGAGCAGCTGCTGTAGCTGTAGCTACTCCGTGTTGTCCAGCTCCAGTCTCAGCCATTATTTTTGTTTTTCCCATTTTTTTTGCTAGTAGAGCTTGAGCTAGGGCGTTATTGATTTTATGCGCTCCAGTATGGTTTAAATCCTCTCTTTTTAGATAGATATTATGCCCATAATGCTTGCTAAGTCTTTTAGCGTGATATAGCGGGCTAGGTCTTCCTACATAATCTTTTAAAAGTTCATTAAGCTCACTTTTAAACTCATCGCTTTTTGCAATCTTTTCATAGGCTTCTTCAAGCTCTATTAACGCACTCATTACAGTCTCAGGGACAAACTGCCCTCCAAATTTACCAAAATAAGCTTTTGCATTCATATTTTAATTCCTTATAATTTTTAATATCTCATATATTTTTTTTGGATCTTTAACCATATTATTATTATCTTCTAATTTGCTATTAAAATCTAGCAAAATTGCCCCGCTTTTTAATGCATCTTTAACATTATGCACGCCTAAGCCGCCAGCTAGACCAAATTCGCTCTTAACTCCATCTAAAAGGCTCCAATCAAAGCTAACTCCATTGCCGCCTAAATTTACCCCCTTAGCATCATATAAAACAAGATCGCAATTTTGATTTAAATCTGGCAATATTGAGCCTACGCTACATGCTTGCCATAATTTTATACTATTTGAGCTAAATTTTGCAAAGTCTTGTTTGCTTGCTTGAGTGTAAATTTGAACTACATCAAATTTAGCCTCTAAAGCACTATTTAAAATCTCATCTAAATTATTACTATCATAAACTCCTACGGCTTTTATTTTATAGCTATGGGCTATATTTACTATCTTTTTGGCTGTATCTAGATCTACTTGGCGTGGGCTTTTAGCTAGGATAACTCCTATAAAATCTACTCTTTTGCCATTAAAATTAACTTCACAGACACTTTGTGCCTCATTTTGGCTTTTAATTCCGCATATCTTAACCAAAATGCTCATTTAATATCCTTTTTAATAATATAAAGATACTCAGTTACATATAGCTCTCTATTATTTAAATTTCTACTTGCTCTATATGCTGGATATTTTATCTCTTTAGTATATACTTTACCTATTTTACTTAAATTAGATATAAACTCATCATTTGTTATAAAGCCTTCAGAATTAAAAGATATTACTAAATATTTAGCTCTAAATTCGCTTAAAAGATTGAAAAATTCCTTACTTGCTAAGGCTTTTTTATTGTAATTTGAGCGGTTCCAATTATCTGGTATTCCGCTTATTGTGCTGATTTTATCTATATTGGGTGCTTTAAAATCACTAATTAAATTTAGCATAAAATAGTTTGAGCCATATGGATGCTGATTATAAGGAGGGTCAAAATATGCTATATCCACAGACGGGGCAACTTTGGCAAATTCTAAGGCATCATTTTGAAACGCTTTAAATTCGCTTTTGAAATTTGAAAATACTGGCATCTCAAGAGTGATTTTACCAAGTATTCTACTTAAAGCATTCTCTCCACTTCCGCCAAATTTACCTATTCCATTTTTATCCTTATAAAAGCCTTTAAAAACTCCACCAGTATTTGAATGCACTGAAGCCTTGCTAAGTAAAGGAGCGATAAAAAAGTTTTGAAATTCAGCTGGTATTTGCTCTATAGCGTGGCGTAATCCACCGATGATTAAAGCGTTTGAGCGAGAATAAAATACCCGTTCGCCACTTTTTATATTATTATCGTCCTTTGGGGCATAAAGCTCACTGATAAAACTCTCTTTTGGAGTAAAATTATTTTGAATTTGAGCGTAATACTCTTTTAATGTATTTAATAAATCTAAGCTAGAGTTTGATAGATAGCAAGAGTTTATAATATATGAATATCTTTCTAAATCATTAGCCAAAACTAAGCTAGAATGAGCCTTTGCAAGGCGTGAAACTACTCCGCTACCGCTAAATACATCGGCAAACTCAATGCGGTCTTTTTTAAGTTCGCTTTTA